>JAEOSV010000233.1 GCA_016840185.1 Candidatus Hermodarchaeota archaeon
ACATGGCACAATCAAGGTGTTGAAGATGCCCATCTGAATCTACCACCAGGATGGCCATCAGATCCCAATTATTCAACAGCGTGGATCGAAGATGTAGACGGCTTTTATTTCGTCTATGGATTACCAACTCTAGCAAGTTTGACTGAGTTAACGATATCGGCAAATAAAACAATTCCACTACCCTACCAAACCACAGGACTTTCTAGCACATGGTTCTTTGATTTCACACCCAACCCATTGACCGTTATCCTCACATACGTAGGTATTGGAGGAGCAATAATCCTAATAGTCGCATTATTGGGATGGATTCTTTGGGCTCGTGTTTACTCGATTCCTTGGGAAGTGAGACGAATGCGTAAACTCGCTAAGTCCATTGAAAAGGATGAAACCTATTCGCTTGGTAAAAAGGACTTGAAGCATTTCCATGATCGTTCAGTTGTACTTGAAGAAAAAGTCGATTCCGCCATGTCACCAATCGGAGTTCCAGTGACTCCATTAATGATACCTACAACTGAAGAAGTCGAAGAGGTTACCGCAACTGAAGAAGACATCATGACAGAACTCGATAAAATCCCTGGTCTTGGGCCTGAAGAGAAAGCAGTCCTTGCTGGTGAGATGCGCAAGATTCCGCGTAAGGACCGAATTTGGTTCCTTGATGACTTGCGTCGTCAGATGGGTGAGCGTCGGATGGACTTCCTAACGAAACGCGAGGAAGTTCCACCCACAGAGGAACCTGAGGTGAAACCTGCGAAGAAACCACGGAAGAAGCCTGCGAAGAAACCTGAGGAGCCGTCGGAAGTGGAGCTTGAAGATGTGAAGCCCGTTGAGCCACCACCTTCGGATAAGGCATTAGAAGGGGATCGCACGGCCCCAACCGTAGTTCCTCCTGAGGATCGGGTTATTCCATCGGTTCCCGACAAGGTGGAGATAGAAATTCGTCGGGAACTTGATAAGATTCCAGGCCTTGATGATGAGGAGAAACAAGCGTTGGTTGATCATTTGAAGTTCTTGTCGAAGGAAGAACGACAAGCTACTTACCATTCGCTTCGGCAATCGGCAAGTGACAGTTAGGTGCAGTGCAGATTGCACCATTGACTATAGCGAGTCATGACCCCAAGTGTTCGAGCAGCTCGTTCTGGCATCGGGTAGACGGGGATACCTGCATCTTGGATGGTGCGAATCGCGGTATCGCTGCGGTCCTGTGTCGATGAAATGAGGACAGGTTTGTTGTATCGACGAATAGTCTTGATGAGTTCATTTGCTGCATCACCAAATTCGTCCTGCATGACTTTAACGGCGTCTTGTGGGATTTGGGGGCTGTCTTTGAATTGGTTCATGAGGTCGGGTCCGAAAAAGCCATGAATGAGGAGGGAGTCGATGTCGTCTAAGGCGAGGAGGATGTTGGCGGCTTGTGAGAAGATGCGCATGTTAATGGTGAAGGTGCTGTCAACGGGGTTTCCGGTGACAGCGGTTGGTGGGAGGAAGGCTTGCAATTGTTGTTGGACATCGTCTGGTAGGCGGGGCATGATGAGACCTTCTTCGGCACAGACGTCAGCTAGTGAGACTCCGGGTCCCCCTGAGTTGGTTAGGATGGCGACACGGTTGCCTTTGGGGAGGGGTTGGTGTCCGAGAGCCATGGACCAGTCAAATAGATCTTCAAGCCCCGTACCCAGGATAACGCCTGCTTGGCGCATGGCTCCTTGAAACACGTCACTGTTTCCTGCTAGGGCACCGGTGTGGGAGGTGGCGGCACGTTGTCCTTGACTAGTTCGTCCGACTTTCATGAGCAGGATGGGTTTTTTGAGAGCAATTTCTTTAGCGGCCTTTAGGAATCGTGGTCCGTCGTTGAAGCCTTCGATGTAGAGGAGGATGACATGTGTTTCGGGGTCGTTTTCAAGGAGTTGGATGTAGTCAGAGCAGGTGAGGACAGCTTCGTTACCGGTGCTAATGACGGTGCTGAGTCCAAGGCCCCAACGTTCAATTGAAATGAAGTTTTGGGCGGCAAAAGCACCACTTTGAGAGACGAAGGCAACGGGGCCTTGCCGGGGGAAGTATGGCATGGAGGTGAGGTTGAGTTTGAGGGCGGGTCGGCTGATGCCAACGCAGTTGGGCCCAACAAGATTGAACTTGTGGCGGTTGGCAATGGCTTTGATCTCTTCTTCGGCAGCTTTACCGTCGGGTCCCATTTCACGGTAGCCGGCGGTGACGAGGATGATGTTCTTAATGCTGGCTTGGGCGCATTGATCAAGGATTTCGGGTACTGCTGTTTTTGGAACGATAATGGATACCACATCTGGGGTGGGGCAGTCGAGGATGCTGGGGTAGGCTTTGAAGCCGTGGACATTCTCAGCTTTGGGATTGATGGGGTAAACTTCGCCTTCGTAGCCACCAGACCGGACGTTGAAGGTGATTAGTGAACCCATTTTGGTGATATTGGTGGAGGCCCCGATGATGGCGATGGATGTGGGGTTGAGCAGTCGTTCCATGTGGGTCTCTCCAGGCAGCGTATGGAGAATTGGGGGGCGGGTTCGGATAAGCCTTCTGCTGATTAAGGAAATCACAAACAATTAAAACCACTTGATAGAGTAGCTGCTACCATTATCCTCTCTTGTGGAAGGTTTCTTATGACCACAGAAAAAGTTGAGATTGTCAAAGGCGTATACTGGGTGGGTGCAATTGACTGGATGCTCCGAGATTTCCATGGCCTTTGGACCCCTAAAGGTGGCACCTACAACGCGTACCTGATTATTGATGAGAAAGTTACACTCATTGATACGGTAGCTCCGAACTTCACAAACGAACTTTTAGACCGTATCCGCACGATTATTGATCCGAAGAAAATTGATTACATTATATGTCAGCACGTTGAACCAGATCACTCAACGGCTTATGCTGAGATAACTAAGGCGGCACCTAAGGCAAAGATTATCACCTCGGAGAAGGGTGCAGAATTTCTAAAGCTTAGTTATCCGGGTGTGGAGTTCCCCATCGAAATTGTTGAAGATGGTGCTACTCTGAGTTTGGGCAAGCGGTCTTTGACCTTTGTGAAGATTCCCATGGTGCACTGGCCTGAGACAATGATTAGCTATATGCCCGAAGAGAAACTGGTGTTTAGTAATGATGCTTTTGGCATGCAAATTGCTTCACCCTATCGGTTTGCGGACCAAATTGAGGATTGGTATGAGCCCCTCCGGTCTTATTACAGTTACATCGTGCGGTTCAACGCGAAAGCCGTTCTCAACGCCTTCAAGAAGGTAGAAGGCATTCCCATTGAAATTATCTGTCCCTCCCATGGTCCCATTTGGCGCAAGGACATTGACCAGATCACGGAAATCTATCATCGGTGGTCCAGTAGTCCTGAGCAGGAACGGGCGGTGGTTGTGTATTCAACGGTGTGGAAGAGTACTCGCAAGATGGCTCACGCCATTCGTGAAGGCATCG
>JAEOSV010000032.1 GCA_016840185.1 Candidatus Hermodarchaeota archaeon
CGAAAGAGAACGTGACGCCTGTTACGTCGCAGAATTTAGCCTGATTCTCACGTTGCTCCATTATCTTAGTCAACGTGATTTGCAGGATCTCCAGTTTCAGTTCCCACAGTTACACAACAAACAGATCTTTGAATGTGACTTCTTTGACCAAGAGAACGGAAAGTTCTGGCAAAAGGATCTCAAATTCGATTGCATTGTTGGCAACCCGCCATGGATAAAAGCAAACCCCGATCGACAGAAATCTGCCCGCGCATGGATAAACAGGAATAGCAACCAATATCCTGTTGGTGATTCAAGCGTCGCGGAAGCGGTCAGTTGGAAGGTCACCGACCTATTGACACCTGATGGCATCGTTGGACTTATTCTACCCGCGACAAGCCTTTTCAACCAGCGTTCCAAGAAATATCGCCAGTCATTTTTTACCCAACATGAGGTACTTCGGATTACGAATTTTGCAAATATCAAAGTATTGTTTGGCAAGGAGAACCAGGATGTCAAACCTGCCATGACTGTTGTTTATCGGGCAGACGACACAAGTGAGAAGCGGGATATTGTACACTATGGACCATTTTCTGTTAATCAGGTCTCCGAAGCCAAAAACAAGCCCTGGGTTATCACAATCAACGAAAACGAAATCCAGACCGTACCCGCATACAAAGCCGCGACAGGTGAAATGACGGTCTGGAAATTTGCACTGTGGGGAAATCATCTTGATGAAAGAGCCGTTCGGCGGATTAAAAAGCAGTTTCCAACCACATTTAAGGAACTCGGAAAAGGAAGGGGTTGGTCGTTTCATAAAGGGGTGCAATTAAGACGCACAACCTCGAAGGAGAAAACAAGACCTGTAGCAGAGCTGAAAGGTCAAAAAAGATTCCGCTCTGATGTCGCCAGCAAATCTCTTTACCGGTTCTCTATTCCAAATGATTTGCTACAGGAAATTCCTGATGAAGAGTGTAACATACGGAGTGGGATAACCGCAGTTTCTTCGTTGACTCAGGCACCGCACATCGTTCTGTCATCAGTTTGGTACAATTACATCATTTATAGCAATGAAGCTTTCGTGATTCCAGAACCTCAAATGGGAATTGCTGCTCCGCAAGAGGACAAAGATTACCTAAAGGCATTTTCGGTTTACCTGAGTTCTAGTCTCGTCGCGTTCTATGTATTTTTCCATGCCCCAGAATGGGGGATTTACCGACGGGCCAGAAAGGTTACAAAAGAGAGCGTAGCAAAATTGGCCGTGCCAGAATTCACGCCGAACCAAATCAAAGCACTCGTTGCTCTCCACAAGAAGTTAGTCAACAACGAAGAGCAAGATGTCTCTAATTTTATCGCAGGACTTCAACAGAACCTTGACCCGACCAAGGAAAACAAAGAACTGAGTCTGCTGACGGATTTTACGAATGGCGAAAGGGAACGCGCTGAGAGATTTCGCTCTGAGCTAAGAGCCGAATTGCAGAGAAAAATCGACGATGAAATATTCAGGTTGCTCAAGATTCCCGGTGACATTCAAACCTTGGTCAATGAGTTCATTCACATCCGCCTCGCTTTGGACGACCGTTCAACCATGGAAACAGCCACGCGAGAACCCAAGCCGCAGGAACTACTCGATTACGCCCGTGAACTCCAGGCAGAACTTGATGGCTTCTTAATGGGTAAGGCCTACCATCGCGTCCATATCAACCAATCCAAACACCTCATTGAATGTGTTGTCGAAATCACCGATGAAAGCCAAACGATTCAGATCGATGAACATAACATAAAAAAGGTCAACTCAACCATTAGTGCGACTCTGGCAAACATTAGCAACAGCCTAAGACAGCAAATTAGTCAGTGGGTATATGTCCAGCGCGGTCTATGCTTATTTGACGGTCCACGCGTCTACATTTACAAAGCGCCACGCCTGATTGATTGGACAAAGACGCAAGCAATGAACGACGCCGGAGACATTATTGGGCAAGCTGTATCGAGTGGGATAACCGTATATGATAACAATCAAACCAAGTGAATCCACGGCTATTAAACCAACCAAAGAATACTTTGGACCATTTTACCCTAGCTTCAGAGAACACGCTCACCTATTAGTCCATTGGGGACATGAGGACGCACGTGACAGAATCCAACACCCTGAAAACACCCATGATAAAGAAGAGCCATCCATCACAGGATTCCTCGCCAAAGCGATCAACGATCGGATTGACGCATTTAACAGGGACGATTGGTGCAAGTACTACTCCGTTCATGATAACCCACCCGTTGAGACAGAAGGGCGTTCTGGTAAACGCAGACCTCAAGCAGATCTCATTATCAAATCAACTTCCAAAGGTGGGCCTCAGTACGTATTTGAGGCGAAACCCTTGAAGAAGAGCAAACATCCGGTGAGTCGTTACACTGGCTCGGACGGGATGGGTTGCTTCATCAGTGGGAAGTACGCGAGCAGATACGATGAAGCAGGTATGCTCGGTTACGTCCAGAGCGACTGGTTAGCAGAATGGAAAGACAAAGTGAAAGGAAAAATTAATCGAGATGCCAAAAAGTTGAGCTTAACTGGCTCTCAACGCGATAAGCAGGTCATCGATGCTTTCCCCCTCGAATGGGTGAGTAAACATAACCGCAATTCGGTGAGGCGTCCGATTACCATCTATCACATTCTCCTCGACTGTTGTGTTGAGTGAGAAAATGGTCGTTCTCTGCAACGCGGCTTTTGCAGGATTGGGTCGCGGCTGGATTCTCAGCGTTGGGTGGTTCTTAAAACTTCGGAATCATCCATAGATCGTCTACCGATAACCATCCATCTCTCACTCATCGTTTTCTGCCTTTTTTCCATCAGCAGCGGAAAAGACTCTCCTCGGAATGATCTTGGCATATTGGTAGGAGATCAGATCCTGGATTGTTTGTACGTCCCGGTCTGGCATTTCCATCCCCCCTTATGA
>JAEOSV010000234.1 GCA_016840185.1 Candidatus Hermodarchaeota archaeon
ACAATTTCCTCGTAGTAAACCCTGTGGCGGAGCGATTTCAGTTCGCTCGCTCAATGCCTTAAACCTCGTTGACATTAAAGTTCCTTCCTCGGTTATTGAACAAGAAATCTTTGGATTGCAATTCATTGGTCCCGAAGGAATACCTTTTGATTATCGTTCACCCCATCTTATTGCTTATACCGTAAAGCGTAGCACTTTTGACTATTTCTTAGCTACACAGGCAACGAAAGCAGGAGCAGTCTTTCAACAACAATGTCGAGTAACCGAACTGAAGCAACGGCATGACCATGTAATTTGCCAAACCAACGAAGGTCAATTTAGTGGAAAACTGGTTATTGGTGCAGATGGTGCCACTTCAACCATCGGACAACAAACCGGTCTTCGAAAACCACAGAAGCCTTCTGAAATCGGACTAGCAATTGAAGTAGATGTCTCGGTTCCGAAAACAATTTGGAATCAAGGTCTCGATCCCTCACTTTTGGTACTTTGGCTGCCATATATTCCGCATGGGTATTTCTGGGTCTTCCCCCGGAAACGGAGTGTTTCAGTGGGTATGGGTGGCATGGTTCAAAAACTCGGCAATGTGCCTAACCTACTTAGGGGGCTCTCCAACCGTTTTTGTAAGAAATATAATCTTCCATCCTTTGATCTAAGAAATCTTCGTGGACACCCAGTCCCGGTATTTCGAACACTCATACCACTGATCAACAACCGCGTGCTCCTGGTTGGTGATTCAGCAGGATTCATCGACGCTTTTAGTGGGCAAGGAGTCTGCTACGCCATTGAAGGTGGATTAATCGCAGCCCAAACGGCTATCGATTTCTTGAAACACCAAGAATCCCTCGCTAATGCAACATCCTCATATCAACGTAAAATTCGACAGCGATTTGGTGAAGAGCTTTGTGAAAGCTGGCTAATTATGCGCATTGTTCATTCACGTCCATATGGAGGGTTTCGAGCGGCTCGATTCATGAAATGGACAGGTCAACTTCTTTTCGATATTGCCCGAGGAAAGACCGACTATCACCGAATGAAACGTAATCCCCTTCGGGTTTTGTATAACATCTTGAAATCGGAACTACGGACACGTCTAATGAGGAGGTTTTAACCAATCACCGGTTTTCAAGAACATGTGAGTCTAAGAATACAGTCCGAATGAGTGAAGATCTTTTGCAATTTCTTTAAGATTTAGCTTCTCCATGGTTTCTTCCGTTGGAATTCCCGTTTCGGTATCCCATCCGTAGAGCTGATAATACTCATCGAGCATTGGTTCAAGATTTACGGTTTGACCCTTACTCGGACCTTTCGGTAAGGGTTCATGAGTAAACCGTCGGGGAAGCCGGTCATCTTTACGTCTGATGCCTTCGCGAACATTGAATGCGCGTTTCATGGTTACCAACCGGGCACCGATGTGCATGATTTCTTCAACACTGTCAAAGGCTGACTCACCTGTGACCGACGCAAGCAGCGATACAAAATCTTCAACCCAGAAAATCGGTGGCCACGAACAAGTATACCAACAAACAATCAAACTATCTCGAATCGTATACACTTTCTCCGTAACAACAGTAGCTAGGGCTTTGTGGGTTTCAACATAGGGATCACAAATATCTGGGAGTTTATCTGCTCCAAACCGTTCCGCAGCCACATCTTTGTAGGCTAATTGATCCATGGTGACCAAATTCCGGAGGTGATCGGCTCCGCGTGCTGCTACGGCGTGACCTAAGGCCATGGATCGATGTGCTCGTCCATCTTGACCGGAAATTTCCATGCCTTTCACGGTCATGTCAAAGGCTTCTGCCGCCTTACCTTTTTGTTTCGCAATTCGATGGCTTCCCTCAGCTGCTAAATCACCTAATCCCTTTCGTTGAGCGATTTCATGCATTAACTGGATAAGGGCTTCAGTGTCTCCCCACTGGATATCTAGTTTTGCTAACTCGTCTTTAGTCAATAATCCGTTCTCAGCTAGCTCCATTAGAAATGCTGCAGTCGCTCCTGCACTAATGACATCCATTCCATACTCATTACACAAATGCTGTGTAGCGAGAATCGTGGGAACATCATCAATTCCCACATTACTACCCATCGCCATTATCCCCTCATATTCAGGACCCTCTGTGATTAGCCCCTTATGCGGGCCTTTTCGAACTTTGAAGGCTTTCTTGCAAGCAAGGCGACAGGTTCCACACGCCCGTGTGGTGTGATAATAGTGGTCATGAAATGTTTCGGCTGAAATTCGATCCCAACCCTCGTATACTCCCTCGCGGTGATTGTAGGTAGGCAGTTCACCAATACTCTGCTTGGTCGCAACCAGTATCGCTGTGCCATACTTCCGCATTTCGAGCGCTTGAGGATTGGTTTGGACACGGTCATGTCCATCTCGCCACAGAGTTTGGAAACGCTGTGGGTCTGCAACATCAACACTGCCTGTTCCCCGCACGAGGATTCCTTTCAATTTCTGGTGCCCCATCACCGCACCTAGACCTGTTCGTCCAGCTGCTCTGGCACCATCTACCATGATAGCTGCGTATCGAACTCCATTTTCTCCAGCTGGTCCAATAGCTGCGACATGTCCGTGTTGTTGGTTCAAATCTCTGCGAATCGCCTGCGATGCTTTCAGTGTCTTAAGACCCCAGTAAGGTGCACCTGAGTGAAACTGAATATCTTGGTCGACTATCGAGAGCACTGTTGGTTTCTTCGTCTGTCCTTCAATAATGAAAAAGTCATATCCTGCAAATTTCATCTCTGGACCCAAATGTCCCCCCACATGGCTTTCTGCCCATATACCGGTTAACGGTGATTTACTCACAACCGCCATCCGTCCCGCAGTGGGCCAAACTGTGCCCGTGGCAGGTCCAGTACAAAAAATGAGTTTATTCTCTGGACCAAGCGGATCAACGCCCTGGGCTAGTTCCTTATATAATAAATAACTCGCATAACCCGTCCCACCAATAAAACGTCGAGCCAGATCCCTTGAGGTTTTTTCTACTTTAACACTCTGATCGGATAGATTCACCCGGAGGATCTTACCAGTATAACCCTTGTACACCTTAATCACCCTCCTCCTTCGGCAACGGAAGCTCCGTCTGCTTCACGAAATGATCCAACGCCTCCATCAATTCCTCCACCGAAAACTCACCCTCAACAGGGCCCTCCGTCAACACCAATGCCTCTGTGGGACAAAACTTGACACACTGTGGATCCCCATCGCAGAGGTCACATTTCAACGGCATTGTGCTATCCACATCCAATCGAATCGCCAACTTCATGTCCGGATCAATCTGATCCAACCCAATCACACACGCCCGAACACATGCCCCACACTGAATACACAGCTCTTGATCCACAACAACCGCGGTTGTCTCAGAATTCCGTGAAATTGCATCCTGCGGACACGCTTCTTGGCATGGCGCATCCGCACACTGCTGGCACACGATTGGCACATCCTGCACCGACATATCAAACGAAACTAACTGAATCCTGGCTTTACTGGGTTGAAACGTCCCCTCATGGGCATCACTACAAACCAACTCACATACACGACACCCAGTACACCGACTTGGAATCACAGCAACACGTTTCACCATCACACACACCACACAAAATGCTCAGCTAACAGGCAGCCACACAACACAAAAAACTTATGAATCAACCTCGACAAAAACGCCCGTTCCCGATTCCTACCGAACAGTTTTTCTATTCAGTCTGTTAACTCACAAGTGAACAACCCGACCAAGTGGAAGCGCAACACCGTGGAAGCCGAACACATCATGCTCAAACTCGTCGTCGCAGGCGAAGGCGGCGTCGGCAAAACAACATTCGTACGCCGATATGTTGAAGGCGTTTACCATGATTCTCTACTTACAGTGGGAACCGCATTTGCCGCAAAGAGCATCATCGTCAACGATGAACAAGGAACCACTCCTGTAAAACTTCAAATATGGGACATGGGGGGTGAGAAGCGGTTCCGGTTCTTGTTACCGAAATTCTGTTTCGGTTCGCGTGGTGCAATGTTATGCTTTGATTTGAATCGATTTAGTACGTTTCTAAAATTAGATGAGTGGTTGCGGTTGATTCGAGAGAGTACTGATAATATTCCGATTGTTTTGGTAGGGATGAAAGCGGATTTGCATCGAGCGATTAAACAAAAGGAAGTCATCGAGTTTGCGAAAGCGAACCATTTCAAGGCGTATTTTGAGACGAGCTCGAAGGATGATTTGAATGTGACACAGGCCTTCGAATATATTGGCAAAGAGATGTTGGAGTATATTCGGCGGCGTGTAGCAAAATCCTATTAACCACCACCGTTATTCTGGTTTTGTTGTTTGTCTTGTTTGGTGGGACATAGATTGACGGATAAAGTACTGAAAACCTTTGGAAAAACCCATTATGTGGATGAGCTTGACCCCTCGATAGAGGGAAAGTCGGTGACGTTGACGGGATGGGTGCATCGTAAGCGTGAGCATGGTGGAGTAATCTTCGTGATTGTACGGGATCCAACGGGTGTCATCCAGGCAGCAGGTCACCGAGAGCAGGCATCAGATGCTTTTGAGATCATGCAACAGGTGACTTTGGAGTCATCGATTATTGTAACGGGTACAATTGCTGTTGACAAACGTGCGCCAACCGGGATTGAATTAAAGGTTTCAGGGTTTGAAGTCGTCAATTTGGCTGATTCGGAGTGGCCATTGGAAAAGGATGCAGGTGAAGCCTTTCTGTATGATAAACGGCATCTCTACCTGCGAAGTCCCAGTCAAACATCAATTATGCAAATCAAAGCCGGAATAAGTCGAGCTGCGCATCAGTTCTTTGATGATGAAGGATTTACAGAAATCTTTCCTCCGGTTATGGTAGGTGCTAGTGTTGAAGGCGGGGCTACGTTGTTTCCATTCAAATATTTCGATAGAACGGCGTACTTGAGTCAGAGTGCCCAACTGTATGAAGAAGCGGCGATTTGTGGATTGGAGAAAGTGTATCTGATATCTCCGAGCTTTCGCGCTGAAAAACATCGAACACGGCGACATTTGACTGAATACTGGCATCTTGAATCGGAGATTCTCTTTGGCACACATGATGACATCATGGGCGTCGAAGAGCGTCTGGTTCACGCCATGGTACGGGCCGTGCAAGATCACTA
>JAEOSV010000235.1 GCA_016840185.1 Candidatus Hermodarchaeota archaeon
AGGATGAATGGGATTGCCGGTCAACATCATCACATTTTTTACTTCAGGTTCATTGAAACGTCGAGTCTCGGGCATCATGGACAAACTAGGAGGTACAAAGGCCCGAGTGTTCACCCCTGAGAATTATATCAGTGAGGGAATGAAACGTGATAAAACGATTCGCGACCAACACAATTTCCTCTTTGTTGGATCAGGGGGTACCGAAGATCGTATCGCAACCTTTCTGAAGAAAGCCAAAATGCCATCCCCCATTCAACTTCTGACACACGATGGTGACAATTCTTTACCAGCTGCCATGGAAGTCCGCAAGTATTTAGATCAGCAGGGAATACCAGCACGGATAATCCATGATTCCTTGGAATTATTGATTCAACGGATCGCGGATTGGTGTCAATATGATGAGATACTCGAACGCTTAACGAAAAGTCGTATTGGCATAATTGGAAATCCTTCAACTTGGCTCATCGCTTCAGATATCGATCAACAAGCTGTATCTAAAAAATGGGGGATTGAATTTAAACAATATCCGATGAATACTCTCACCGAGCGAACCAAGGATGACCTTTGGGGAGAGTTTTCACCAACTCTGGAAAAATTCCTCAATGACGCAACCAACATCGACTGTAAGAATGAAGATATCCAGAAGGCAGCAATTGTAGCCCAATCATTGGTAGCGTTGGCGAAGAATCATGATCTCGATGGTGTAACCGTTGAGTGTTTCAAATTACTTGAAGACACAGAAATCTCTGGTTGTTTTGCTGTTTCTCACATGAATACCCTTGAAAACGTTATTGCGGGGTGTGAAGGAGACTTGCCCACTACTTTTTCCATGCTTCTTGGAAAGTACCTCACTCATCAGCCCTCTTTCATGGCCAATGTAGTCGACGTCAATGTTGACAATAACTCCGTTGTGTTTGCCCATTGCACTGTGCCCACCACCATTGTCGAATCATATGACATAACCTCCCATTTTGAAAGTAACAAAAGCGTGGCAATCCGTGGACAATTCCCGTTCCGCGACATCACCGTCTTCAAGATGTTTGGAAAGGATCTTACAGATTACTGGGTTTCAGAGGGAGTTATTACAAAGAATCTCTCTGAAGAACATCGTTGCCGGACTCAAATCCGAACTACCCTCACGGAATCAGTAGGTTACTTTTTAGATAATTCCTTGGCAAACCACCATGTCATCATTCCCGGAAAACACAAACGACGCATACTAGACTTTTTTGATTTCATTCAACGCCAGTAGAGCCAACCTAGTGAAAACTGGACGTCCTCTTCATTTTATTTCTCTGTATTATTCGTGAGAGTTAAAAGCCACATCAGCATCGTCTTGAAAAATTCCTGGTGATCTCTTATGCGAATCAAACGTACAGTCGACGACCGGCCTTTGACGTGGCATGACCTCTGGTTTCTTGAAGCCACGATTTCACTAACCTTTGTTGGTGGAATTTATGTTTTAATCGGTCAATTCTTTTCGGTGCTTACACCCTATTTGGGAATTGGATTGATTTTTGGGATAGTTGGATTGCCGATTGTGGTGACTGGCTTGTATTTAGTAGTTCATGAACGCCGCCTTGGTCGCCGGAGACAAATACTAGAGCCGGTTTCAAATATCGAGAATTTATCTGCTGATCAAAAGCATAGTCGTCGGTGGGAACAGTGGATTCGACGTCAGCATGGGAAGAAAACACTGGATGTCAAGGTCATTAAAGACTATAAGAAAAAAGCGTAATTAGCCCTCTCATTTCGTTACCTGTTTATGTAAGGTAATTCTGAGGAAGTATTGAAATAGATTCGGGGAACACGCAGATATAGAACTAAATCTTCTTTGTGAGGGTTGACCGTGTTTCAAGGAAACCGTGTTACTCTTCGAGCCCCAGAGCTGAGCGACATTCCAGATACTGTTCGGTATTTCAACGATCTTGAGGTTCGACGCAACCTCAATCACTTAGCTCCAGTAGCAGTTGAAACCCAAAAGGAATGGATTCAGAGAATAACCAAGCTACGTCGTGAAGGTAGTCAATTTACCTTCGTAATTGAGTTGCTAAAACCGTGTAAATTCCTCGGTATGTGCGCATTAACACAGATCAGTTCAATTAATCGGAGTGCCTCGTTAGGCATAGCTATTTCCAATAAGGCTTATTGGAATCAGGGATTGGGCACTGAGGCAATGGAAATACTCTTGCAGTTTGGATTTGAGACGCTGAATCTGCATCGTATTCACTTAACTGTGTATGAATACAACCACATTGCCAAACGGCTCTATGATAAGTTGGGTTTCATGGAGACTGGGCGAATCCGGCACTCCATTCTTCGCTTTGGGAACTTTTATGACATGTACACAATGGATTTGCTTGAAGATGAATATCGTGCCAAGTAGATGCGCTAGGGATTCATCTCATAGAGGTCCTTATGCTTGAGAACGGTTTCCCAGGATCGTTGATACCGGTCTGGGTCTAGTGATGGTTTTTGGATCATCTTTGTGCAGTAGTCCGCTTGTTTGGGAGTGGTGCTTGATTTGCTATAGAGTTGTAAGGCGTATTTGGAAAAATCGCGAACCATGAAATCAAAAATCTGGTCAACTGCGTCAGAGGTGAGCTCATAGATCTGGACGTTTTCTAAGATGAGCTGGGCGTATACGATGAGGGCGAAAAGTTCAGCAATAGCCATGGAGAAATCAGTGTCTTTTTGCTGGTCAGGCGTAGGAGTAGCATTTGAAAGGAGTTGTTTGAAGAGTCCAATTTGCTCATGGAAGATGTTGACGTTGGGAAGGTCAACTTCATTGAAAATGGTGTTGAAATCATGGAACTGAATTTTACCTAACCCGCGGGTGGGTCCTTGTTCGAACAAGAAAGCATCATGATCTGGTTGGTCTTGACGTGAAACGGATGAGTAGTCTTTGGGATTAAAGAAGTAGTTGAAAATGAATTTCGCGACCAACGCGAGGTTGACATGAACAGTACCTTCTAGTTTTGGTAACGCGCGGATATCCCGAGCTGCCATTTCAAAGTAGGTATCCTTTTCAAATCCTTTGGCTGCGATAATGTCCCAGAGGAGATTGATGACTTCTTCACCTTGGAGGGTGACTTTCATCTTCACCATGGTGTTGTAGAGGATGTATCGACGATCTTCGGGGGAGGCGATTCGCATGTAGTCTACTGCACGCATGGCAAAGAGCTTCATGGCGATGAGGCGAGTGTAGGCATCGACGAACATTTGTTTTACATGGGGGAAATCAGTGACCATCATACCGTAGAGTTGTCGATTGCTGGCATGGTTGAGGGCTTCATAAAATGCGTGTGAGCAGATGCCGACGGAGGCTACGCCAAGGTTGTACTTTCCAACATTGACGGTGTTAAGGGCAGAATTCCAGGCGTCTTGACCTTGAGAGAGAATGTCGTCTTGGGTGATTTTGTAGTTGCTAAGGCCAAATTCTGCAACAAAGTTTTGACTGTTGCAGACATTCTTGACTAAGTCGTAATTCTGGTTTCGATAATCAGCTACAAAGAAGACATATTCACTGCTGTCAGCCATTTTGCCAAAGGTTGACACCATAGGAGCGGTGTTGGCGTTACCAATGTAGTATTTTGCACCATTAGCGAAAAAACTTCCATCTGACTGGGGTGTGAGGGTCATTTCCGTTGAATAAATATCTGCCCCATGGATTTTTTCAGAGAGACCAAATGCGAAGACTGCACCATCCTTCAGGTGTTGGGCGGCTTGTTTTTTGAGTTTCTCGTTCTTGCTCATCCAAATTGGTCCTAATCCGAGAATACTGACTTGCCATGTGTACCAGTAAGCTAGGCCGTAAAATGCAAGGATTTCATTAAACGCAAAGTTACGCCACATATCCCAGCGAGTATCTTTATCCCCATATTGGGTGGGAGTAAGGAGAGTGGAAAAGATTCGGTGCTTCTTTTGAAACGCGATGAAATCCTCATAGAAAGTTCGGTTGTGGTCGTCTTCTTTGAGTTTCTGTTTTCCGCGTGTTTCAAAGTATTCAATGGTTTTCAGCATGATCTCCTTTGACTGGTTATCCGGAAATTGATACGTGTAGTCTCGTGGATTTAACAAGAGCATAGTGACACAATCCTTGGAGCTGGTGATTTCGTTGTTCTATTTATACTAGCGTACAGCATCATATAGATTCTTCAGGTTCAATGGATGGTATAGGAGAATACTCATGGATCGCGTGGTCTGGACGCCCTCAAAGAAGTACATCACTGAGAGTAATATCCATCGGTTCATGACCAAGTATGCTATTGATTCCTATGACGGACTCATCCGACGAAGTACCGATGATATCGAATGGTTTTGGAAGGCTGCTTTAGAAGATCTAGGAGTTGAATGGTTCAAGCCTTATAGCAAGGTCTTGGATGATTCGAAAGGAATTGAATGGACAAAATGGTTTATTGATGGACAAATAAACATTGTCCACAACATTCTAGACCGCCATTGTGATGCTTCGGCTCCGGAAAAACGGGCACTTGTGTGGGTTAGTGAAACAGGTGAAGAGCGAAATCTAACGTATCATCAACTCAATGAGCAGGTCTGTCGCCTGGCAAATGCACTACGTGCAAACGGGTTTGAACAGGGTGATCCGATGGGAATCGTTATGCCGATGATTCCTGAGACCATTATAACGCTCCTAGCGATTTTTAAGATTGGAGCGATTGCCGTTCCGATTTTTTCGGGATTTGGTTTTGATGCAATTCGTATGCGCCTTCAAGATGTTGGCGCAAAAGTGCTGTTTACAGCCGATGCCTCGGTTCGTCGAGGACGAACCATTCGCATCAAGGATACAGCTGACAAGAGTGTAGAGGGCGTTGACTCGATCAAGACCCTCATTATGGTCAAGAGATTGGGAATCGAAGTCCCTTGGACTGAGGATCGAGATATTGCGTGGTCGGATTTTCTTGCTAATCAGAACGTTTCGAGTCCTACTACGGCGATGAAATCTGAAGATATCGCCATGGTACTCTATAGCTCAGGAACGACCGGTAAACCCAAAGGAACTGTGCATACTCATGCAGGTACCCTAGCCCAAGCTGCAAAAGAAGTCGCCTACTATGTCGATGTCAAACCTGAGGATTTATTATTTTGGGTTACAGATTTAGGATGGATGATGGGTCCTTGGCAAGTTGTTGGTGCCCAACATCAAGGAGCGACTCATCTGATATATGAAGGTGCAGTCGACCACCCAGCTCCCGACCAGTTGTGGTCAATAATTGCTCGACACAAGGTTACCGTTTTTGGTTTATCTCCCACAGCGGTACGTCATCTGATGGCTAAGGGTGAAGAATGGGTTGGGAACCATGATCTTTCCTCAATCCGGATTCTTGGGTCGACGGGTGAACCTTGGGATGATACGAGTTGGCTATGGTTTTTCGAAAAAATAGGTCAAGGCAGAGTTCCGATAATCAATATCTCTGGCGGAACTGAAATCTTTGGATGTTTCCTCAGCCCCATGCCGATTACCGAACTCAAACCCCGAACGCTTCGTGGTCCTGGATTGGGAATGGCAATTGATGTCATTAATGAGAAGGGAGAAAGCATTCAAGGAAAAATCGGGACATTGATTTGTCGAAAACCTGCGCCTTCAATGACTCGTGGCTTTTGGAATGATCCAAAGAGATATCTTGAAACCTATTGGGAATCTTTTCCCGGTGTATGGTGGCACGGAGATTTAGCTTTCGTTGATAATGACGGATATTGGTTTCTTCTTGGTCGTGCTGATGATGTTGTGAAGGTAGCCGGAAAGCGAGTAGGTCCTGCTGAAGTAGAAACAGCGCTCATCAGTCATCCGCAGGTTTCAGAAGTCGCATCAATAGGTGTACCACATGCAATGAAAGGATCAGCAATCATCGTCCATGTTGTACTGACACCGGATGCAAATGTCTCAGAGACATTGCGTCATGAGCTCAAGGAGTATGTGGGCACAACCATGGGTAAACCCTTCATTCCTCACGATGTACGGTTTGTATCTGCTCTTCCGAAGACCCGTTCAGGGAAAATTGTCCGGCGCATGGTGAAAAGAATCTACTTGGGAGAAGACCCAGGAGATCTTTCTTCCGTCGAAAACCCTGAGGCATTGGATGCCATTCGGAATTCTCAATAACAAACACCACCATTGGTTCACTGGATGGTGTGAAAGGATATGTTTTGTTAATAGAATAATGCTTATTTGGTTTTTAGTTGCAAGGTGTGATCAATACATCATATCATGATTCAGAAATCGTATGGTTGGTTGTGTAATCGATGGATCGTGCATACTGGTATGGAATCAGTTTATTCATTGTCGCGCTTTTGCTTCAGTTCATTCCGTTTCTCCTTCCAGCAATGCTGATGGGGACGGGATTGAATATTTGGACTGGGGATTTCTTCGCATTTGGAATTTATTTGGGGTTGCCTGCCTTTTGGGATCAAGCGCTGAATAATCTGCTAATGCCAGTGATGATTATTTTGGGAGGATTGTTTGGAGCAATTCTATTTGTTCCTCTTTACCTTTGGGTTCATCGTTTAATCTATAAGCAATCTCGAAACTATGGTTTTATTCAACATGAAGTTAAACCCAGTCTGAGTCGCTGGTTACGTCGCGGTATTCTCCCCACACTTTTCGCTGTGTATGTCAGTATCACACTGGCTAACATCATGGTTGATATGTTGGGTCTTGATTTTCTGACAACCATCTTTGCGAGTACAATCGATCCGTTTGTTGAGGATGTGATTACTCTGAAAATCATGTTGTGGGGATTGACTGGGCTTGTGGCCACATTCATTTGTTGTGCGTTAGTGGTGCCAACATGGTTTCTTGATGATGCAGGATTGTTGACTTCAAATGTGAAAATTGATAATCCACTGGATGCGGCACCTAATCATTTGCCGAATATTTCGGGTGTTGGTTTTTGGTTAGCTCGATTACTCAAGGGGTATGCTGGTATTGCAGTCATCATTCTCTATATCACCATGCTCACGGAGTCCATTATTTTGAACTGGCAGTATTTTCTTATGTTTGGTTTCATGGAGTTGCCATTCCTCATCGTGAATTTACTTATGTTTCCACTTTATCCGATAATCATCCTCTTTCTGTGTCTACCCCTTTTGATGCTCCTTGACTACTTCGTACAATCTCGTCAAAGGTATGTAACTCGAATTGGTGGATGGATGGGCATCGAAGAACATTTCGACAAAGAGAGTTGATAAAGCAAAACGGCTATTATCCCTCACAACAATTGATAATCCACCCCTCTAATGGATAGGTGCGTATGGAGTTACTTTCTGAACGCGTCAAGCGGTTACGGGACCACAGTGTCAGAGCCAGGCCATACATCTCTTCCGAGCGAGCCGAGTTACTCACTGACTTTTTTCAATTCCATGCACCAGAAGGCGAATCGATTCCGGTCACCCGTGCCCTCGCCTTCAAATACATCTTGGAACACAAGGAACTCTATATTGGTGAGGGGGAATTGATAGTGGGTGAGCGCGGTCCTGAGCCCAAAGCGACACCGACCTATCCCGAATTATGTTGTCATACTCTCAAGGATCTTGAAGTCTTGGACCAGCGTGTTCAGGCTTCGTTTTCAGTTGAGGAGATGGTGAAGCAGGTCTACGAGGAGCGTATTATTCCCTTTTGGAAAGAGAATACAATGCGTGAGAAGGTATTTTCAGCCGTATCATCAGAATGGCAGGCAGCTTATGATGCAGGAATCTTTACAGAGTTTATGGAGCAACGTGCCCCGGGACACGCGATTTTGGACGATAAAATCTATCATCGAGGGCTCTTAGAGTTTCAACACGAGATTGAAGAAACTATCAGGGCTCTTGATTTCGCAAATGATCCCGACGCTCACACGAAAGAACAAGAACTCAGGGCCATGATAATCACAATTGAAGCATTGATTTCGTTTGCCAAACGATATTCGGAATACGCTGCACAACTAGCTCAAACTGAGAAAGAAGCAGAACGCCAGGAGGAGCTGAATAAGATTGCAGCCGTGTGTGCTCATGTCCCAGCACAAGCACCCCGAGATTTTTGGGAAGCCCTTCAGATGTATTGGTTCATCCATCTGGGTGTGATAACCGAACTGAATGTCTGGGATTCCTTTAATCCAGGTCGACTGGATCAGCACCTTTATCCGTTTTATCAAAACGAACAAGCTGCTGGAACACTGTCCGAAGAGTTTGCCAAGGAGTTGCTTCATTGTTTCTGGGTGAAGTTCAATAACCAACCAGCTCCTCCAAAGGTCGATATTACTGCTGAACAGAGTGGCACTTACCAAGACTTTGCACTTATCAATGTGGGGGGTTTAACTGAAACAGGTGATGACGCAGTTAATGACCTATCATACATGATTCTTGACGTTTGCAAAGAAATGCAACTTATCATGCCAAGTCTATGTATTCAGTTGAGTCGCAAAAATCCACCTCAATTTCTTAATCACGCACTAAAGGTAGTGAAAGAAGGATTTGGACAGCCTTCTATATTCAACACGGACACAATTATCGAAGAGTTCATACGGGCGGGGAAGTCGATTGCTGATGCCCGAAATGGAGGACCCAGTGGTTGTGTGACAATTAGTGCCTTTGGCAAGGAGAGTTGTATTCTCACAGGATACTGTAACTGGCCAAAAATTCTTGAATTGACCCTAAACAATGGTATTGATCCTAGAACAGGTAAACAGGTCGGGCTAAAAACGGGTACGGCAAAGGACTTGACATCGTTTAACGAACTTGTTACCGCTTATACGGCACAATTGAAGTATTTCATCGACCTTAAAATCGAGGGAAATAGTGCAATCGAGCGTTTATATGCTGACGATATGCCAGCCCCCTTTCTGTCGATGCTTTTTGATGATTGTATTACAAGAGGAAAGGATTACCACGATGGAGGTCCACGCTATAACTCGACTTACATTCAGGGAGTAGGGTTGGGGACTTTAACCGATTCCTTAGCAGCTTTGAAATTTCACGTATTTGAAAAAAAGACAGTTTCTCTCCAAGATTTAGTAAATTTGCTCAATCAAGATTTTCGAGGAAACGAGGAGTTACGTCAACGGCTCATAACTGAAGCACCAAAATTTGGTAATGATGACGAATTCGCTGACACCATTGCTCAAAAGGTTTTTGAAACTTATTTTTC
>JAEOSV010000236.1 GCA_016840185.1 Candidatus Hermodarchaeota archaeon
CTTGCGAACGGTTGATTCCTCGTCCGATGATCGCTGAAAACGCGTTGGCAACTAGACTGATGACCACAATCAGAATGCCAAATAACGAACTGGTCAAGATATCAACCGGCCAGAAATAGAAATAGGCACCCAGTATGGCGACAAGAACCAACGCAATTTGTTTCTTGTTTGGTGTTTCATTCAAAAAGAAGAACGCAAACAGAACCACAAGAATCGTTGTGAAATTCAGAATAAAACTGACAGTAAGAGCAGGCAATAACGCCAATCCAATAAACTGGGTCCCCATCGTAATCGTATAGTACACCAATCCGTAAATGATCAGGTTCCGCCACCATGTTCTTGGCAACGCACGAATTTCTTGGCGATGCGAAGGAATCACAACAGCCGCAATTAGGAGAATGGCTGCTGCTATTGAATACCGCAACCCCGCAAAAATTAGAGGTGGAATTTCGGTGAGTCCATATTTGATAATCACAAAGGATGACGACCATAATATCGTGACGAAAAAGGCGGTTAGCACCGCAATCCAGAACCTAGAATCTATCTTCCGAACAGGGTCGGAAGGATTAATTGAGTTCGTCACATCAACCCACACAACGTTACTCCACTCACTTTTGTTATGGGAGTATAAACCTTTCTTCAAGCAAAGGCTATGATCGCTTCAAAAACACGTATTCCCTCTAGGCGTCTTTGAGTATATCCACGACCATATCCTGTAAGGCCTTTTCAAAAACTGGATCCTGTTCTTGAGAGACTTCAATATAGGAAATTCCCAGATGTTTAGCAAGCTGCTTTGCTTCACGCTTGGTGACTCGTCGTCGTTTCCGAGCCTCTTGTCGCGTTCCAACAAGCACCGACGGAACAATGCCAAGGACTTGTCGTACTTCATCTACCCAATTGATTACGTTGTCAAAGGAGGCTTTGTCAGTCAGACTGAATACGTAAACGACGCCTGCACCACCCCGAATTAGACGGCTACGAAGCTTGACTAAGTTCGGGGAATCCGCTAGATTCCAAATCTGTAATTGGACGCGAGCGGGGGCTAGGTTGAATTGTTTTGCGCCAAAGGAGCTGCCTAATTTGGTGCGGAATCCATCAATATAGACACCATCGGAGAAACCGCACATGAGCCCAGTTTTCCCCACACCTTGGTCACCCACAAACAGGATTTTCAATGCCCACTTGATATTGGTCAAAGGTTGGGCATTTGCAATCGGTCGTGGCCAATCCATTAGGGGGTCCCTCCTGTGCAGGAGTTGAAGGGTTCATCGCATTTAGCGTTATCGCTACTAAAATGAAATGAAATAAACAAGCATCCAAAGGAAATCTATCGGTATAAATTTTGACAAACCCTTCAAAGTTTGGAAAGAAATTCCGAATTGAATAATGGAAACTTTCACCAGTGGTTAGGATTTCTGTTTACGCTTTTTCTTTCGTTCTAGTTTCACTATCGCTTCTTGGAGGGCTTCCTTTACCGTTGGATCCTTTTCCTTTTTCAGCGCCTGTTTCATTGGTTTGAGTCCTTTGGTTGACCCGATTTCACCGAGTGCCCAAGCAGCTCCTCCACGAACTAACCCATCGGAGTCTTTCAGAGTGCGAATCAGGGCATTGTTTGCTCGGGGGTCGCCAATTCGTCCTAGGCTCACTGCGGCTCGCCATACGATGTAGCTATCATCGTCTTTGAGGGCAACGATGAGGGATTCAACGCCTGCTTTGCCGACTTGTCCTAAGGCATCTACGGCTCCGCGACGAGCTTCGATATCCCCTTCTTGTAAGGCTTGAAGGAGGGGGTCAACTGCATCAGAACCTACTCGTGCGGCTTCACTCCATTGACCCTTTGCTATGAAGTGCTGGGCTTTCTCGGTGTCACTGACCCCCCATTCAGCACCATCGAGAGCGGCGCCACAGTAAATACAACTGCGCCATTTGGGGCTAACGGGAGAGGCACATTTCGGACAACGGTCTGCGCCCTTGATTCGTTCAGTTTCTTCAACGCGAACCGAATCAACCATGGAGGCAAAGGCGCGGGTGAGTTGTCCGATTTCATCTTTTTTACTGAGCAGTTCGGGGTCAAGATCTACACCTGCAAGAATATCTTTCCTGGCCTTATCCGTTGAGAGGCTGACAGCGAGGTCTGTGAGATGACTAATCGGCTTTACGATGTAAAACGCAATTACGGTGCCAATAATTATGGAGGCAACAAGTGTGATGACCATGAGTACAATTACTTGTAGAGTTGTCGTGGATATTGCTACTGTCATACGTCCAGCGAGTGGTGCAACGGAGGCAATAGCTTCAGCTTCGGGAACAATGACGAGGCAAATGTAATCACCCTTTTCCACAGGAGTATAAGCCAAATATCGGCTCTCACCATCGCGAGTATAGGAGAGTAAATCAGAATTACCTGAAGTAATCTGAGTGATTTGACCACCGGTCAATGCTGATGAGTCGTCGGTGTTGATTTCCACTTCACTGATGAGGGGAAGGGGTTGTGAGGGATCCGAGGGAATATACTCGGGATGAGCGACTACCAACGATGTTGATGTGATAAGTGATGCATAGCCAGTGTCGAGGATTTGAAAGTCAAGGATTTTATCAACGATATCCTGGATGGAAATATCGCCACAAATGCTGCCCATCAGGGAACCGTTGGGATAGTACACCGCACGTCCGATAGTGATGAGGGGTACACCATCGATTTCATCAAAATAGGGTTCAGTGAAGACGATGTCACCCTGCCCGGCGACGACCTCCTGATACCAAGGTTGAGTCGTGGGATAATAGGGGTCAGCCATGCGTTCAGCCAAGGTTCCTCCAACGACACTACCAGGGTAGTTGATGAAGAGATTGGAATCCGCAAAGGCGATGTACAACCAGCGGAAATCGGGGGCGTTTTCGTGGATGGTTTGGAAGATGTAATCCATCGCAGCAACACTTTCTATGGTATCATTGAATTTCGCACTACGTTCCCAGTAATTGGTATGATTTGAACCAGGGAAATAGTAGCTAGCATAACTCCAGGAGAGCCACACTTGGTAGGAGGTGTCATAGTAGGTGTCAGTGGGGACGAGTCCGGGGCTGCGGTCGTATTCGAAGAACCAGTCATAGTACACCTCACGTTCCCTGTATCGAGAGTCATTGAGAATGTGTTCCAGCTCATTGGCCATCATCAGAACCATGGATTCAGCGTTCTCGAATTTCTGATGAATGATGCTGGCAATTTGTCCCGACTGGCTTTGTAGGTTGGTTTGAATCTGGGTTTGTAAGGCGGTGGTGGATTGATCGTAGGTGGTGTTGCCGATGAGGTCGGTGAATCCGATGGAGAGGATACCGATGACGCTGATGAACAGTAGGGCGAGGAGGACGTAGCTGATGAGGACGTTGGTTCGGATACTTCGTGCCATGTCATGATCCACTCCTTATTCGGTATCGAAGGAAATTCCCTCCACATCGACTTGCGCGAGTATATCGCGAACTTGGAGAAATGCTTGTTCAATCGCTGGACGCACATCCCGTTGAGTCGGGATCCCGATGTAATGCCCGCGTGGGGATTCATCGGTCAACCGGCGTAAGGCGGCTTCTACGCGTTGTAATTCATCACCCACTGCAATGATGATGAGGTTCACATTCAGCAGGCTCTCTCGGATGATTGCCTGAATGGAGTTATCCTTACCACCAAACATTCCCGTCCGTTTTCGTTGGGTAATCGTGTATTGGTCACTGGCATTATCCAGACCATCGGTCAAGGCAATTAGCCAGCGCTGTTCGCTGCCTTTGATATCTGCTAGGACCTTCATAGCATCGCCAAGCGCATCATAGAACGCCGTATTCCCAGAGGGATAGCGAAGACGTTCGATGGTCCTACGAATGGTTTCGGCTTCCATCTCCATCGAAGTCATGGGCAGTTTGATTTCACTTCGACTGCTGAAAGTAATGACTCCAACCTCGTCTTGGGGATTCACTTGAAGGTCTAATAATGTCAAGGCCCCTCGGAGGGCGGCGCGGATGCGTTGACCCCCCATGGATCCACTGTAATCAATGAC
>JAEOSV010000237.1 GCA_016840185.1 Candidatus Hermodarchaeota archaeon
CCTGAAAATTCTTTACTTTGCTCCTTTATGACAAGTCTTTTTGCCCACCGGTTCCATGATAACACTTGTGATTTTATGTCAGGAGATCCGAAGGATCACGTGGTAGATAACCTCATGGGCTGTGCAGCGTCCTTGTGTGCCTATAATCTGGTCACCGATTTGAATCGAAAACTAGCGTTATTGCAGCAGATCAATAAAGAGTACGGGGCGCTCATCAACAAGCTAGAATCCGAGAATATTTCATCGAACGATTTAGAAATCGCTGCTCCAGTCGCAAAAGAAAAAGTTGCTTCTGAAATCCAACGACGAGACGCTTTTGGTTTGGACACAGAAGCCGCTGAACGGCTACGCAAGATGTGCCCCTCAAAGGTTGACCAAGTCATCAATTTCTTGAAAGAGAAACGCAATTTAGAAATCATTATGTCGTTCTCGTTCAAAGAACCTCCTAAAGACTCTCAGGACTCCTAGCAGATATTAGCAGGTTCTCATCGGCTTCCTTTCGTCTGTTGTCGGCATGGCGAAAAAAGGCGTTAAGAATAGATGGTAGATCACAAGTCATAATTGAAAAAAACTCGCAGAAGCTGTGGATTTATCCAAACTTCTGCAATATCTTTTTGGCAAAATCCTTTGCATTCTGTAAATCTTCAGGATTCGGGTGTTTTTTGACTTCTTCAAAATAAGCTTCAAGCTCCGTATCGGACAGGGGTGCTCCTCCTGCCAACATGGATTTGGTGAGTTCAGGTGAGGGGTTCCCTTGACAATTGAAGCATCCAAGAAAATCAATTTTCTTTTCCTTGCATGCAGTTTCAAATGACACTAGACATTTTCCAGCATATTCACTGACGGTTTCCTGGGTGGCTGCGCATGTGAAGAAACCCGCGAGCTTAAATCTAGGCGAACGCGGAAGATCGTCCAGCAGCCTCTTGACTGGAACCGCTAAATCAGCAGAGTGGCAGGCCGAACCTAAAAACACCAAGTCGAACTCATTCAATTCATTGGTCGTTATCACTTTTACTTCTTCTAAACGGGCATCATAGTGCTTTGAAACCTCGTCATGAATTGCTCGAGCCACCATCTCCGTATTTCCAGTTTCACTAAAATACACAACAAGTAGATTCATCTGAACAACTTCCAACACTTACCTTCATTAACTTCCAATAGCCATTTTGATTCAAGCCCCAACCATTAATACTTTGCTAGCCCGCAAAGAGTGCATCTAGTTCTAAGAGACTATTTTAGAATAGTGAATTCACTGACTTTATCCATCTCGCCTTCAGCAAGGGGGCCTTCATTTCCGGTGACAATGAAGCTTACCGGTTCCATCGCAATTTCAAAATCGAGTTTCTTAAGTTTACTCTGAATCTTCTTTGCAGCGCTTCCAGCAAACCGGGATTTATACTTGGTATCAAATGTGGCTGCTCGTTTTCCTTGGAAGGATTTGCCTTTCAATTTTTTAAAGAAGTCTTTCATTCCTTTTGACATATTCCACGCATGTGTCGGACTCCCCACTACAAACACGTTATAATCTTGTAGTTTTGAGAAATCAATATCAGATACCTTGAAGACATCTGCGTTCAGAATCTTGGCAATACCCATCGCAACTTTTTCGGTATTTCCAAACTTTGTATCAAAGATCAAAACGGTTTTCATGGGGATAAAACCAAAAACCGTGGCTAAAAAGATTACTCCTAATCTATCCTCGGAAGGAGACAAACAAACTATTTTTTTGGAAATCCGGTTCTTTAGAGTGTAAAGATGAAAATTTAAGTGCTAATTCAACACGAATATCCTTCGAGGTGAAGGGATATTGCCCATCTATATCACCCTCATGAAATTAACCGAACAAGGTGTAAAAGGTATCAAAGATGCTCCGAAACGGATTGAATCAGGAATCAAATACCTTGAGAAACTCGGTGGAAAACTCCTCGCATTCTATGTCACACTTGGTGAATACGATTACATCGGAATTGCTGATGCACCCAACGATGATGTCGTTATGCGTTTCCTGTTTGGGTTAGGCATGGCAGGTAACGTCCGAACAAAGACGCTCAAAGCCTATACTCCAGAACAGATGACGAAAATCGTCAAGGATTTGCCATAAGTTTTTCAATCTCTTTTGAGCATTTACCGGTCCAATTCCTCACTGAGTGGTTAGTGCTGGCTCCAGGATAATTATTCAGCTAGTGACCCTTTACGAGCACAAGAGATGTTAACTGAAAAGTGAAAGTATATAGATTATTAGGTAATATATTTCGGTTAACTGGAGCCTAACTTCAGTTAACTTTTGGTGAATTGAGTTGAATAAGAAAAAAGTTTCTTCTTCGATTTTTCTAGCATTTCTGCTGATTCTTCCGATGACAATGTTTGCGATGATCCCCTGGAATGGGTCTCCGACCGAACTCAGTAGCGTTCGGGCACAGACCGTCCAGTGGAATCAAACCTACGGAACAATTGGACGTGAAGAAGCCGGGTATATGATTGAAGTCAGCACTGGAGGCTATCTCATGGCAGGTGGCACAGATCCTGGAATTGGCACCGGTCGAGATGCCTGGCTTGTACGAATCGATGCAAATGGAAACCATTTGTGGAATCACTCCTATGGACAATCTGGCGCAGAATGGGAACGCTTAAATGATGTCACAGAATGCAATGATGGTGGGTTCGCGGCTACGGGATTTTTGGTTCCAGACACCGTTGGAATCAATGAAAACGTATTTGTTCTGAAAGTGGATGCAAATGGCATTCAAGAATGGAATAGCACCTTCGGTGGCCTTAGCCCAGAACAAGGTCGGGAAATCATAGAGGTCAGTGGTGGTGGCTTCGCCGTCATTGGTCACACTGATCAATATGGTGCAGGGCTCGATGATGTGTGGTTAATCCGTCTGGATATGAATGGAAACCATCTATGGAATCATACCTATGGTGGGAGTGCCGTGGATGCCGGCTGGTCTCTGACTGAAACTAGTGGTGGTTTTGCGCTGTTCGGACGTACTGAAAGCTTTGGAGCGGGTGGTTCGGATATGTGGCTGATTCATGTGGATGGTTCGGGGAATCATTTATGGAATCGGACTTACGGTGGATCCCAACCCGAATGGGGAATACGAATTCGAGAATTAACAAATGGTGATTTTGGGCTCTGTGGTGACACTCTCAGTTATGGGCCGAACACCCCCACAAGTGAGAACGCGTTCTTTCTGCGCGTTGATTCAAGTGGAAATCATCTTTGGAATCAAACCTACGGTGGTTCTGACATCGAAGTTGCCATTGATTTCAAAGAAGATAGTGCCGGGGGATTCGTTCTCGCGGGGCCTTCTCGAAGTTATTCTGCTGGTGCTTACGACTACTATGTTATGCGCACAGACGCCATTGGAAACCTCCTGTGGAATCATAGTTATGGAGGCGTCCAGTACGAACGAGTCTTCGCGGTTCTTATTCCTAGCACAGGCGGGATCATGGTATACGGTGATTCAGTCAGTTATGGTGCTGGTCTTGAAGACTTCTGGATTCTACAACTCTCAGATGACCCAATCATTATTCCTCCACCACCGTTGCCAATTCCGTTGGAATGGATTCTCATCATTGCCGTAGTAATCATCGTTATCGTCATCCTAGCGATCATTTGCATCATGAGGAGACGTTAAAGTCTCCTCCACTCATTTTTTTTGGAGTATCACAATTTCTTAGTGATTTCCTGAGCAAACGTTCGCGCATGATTTAAAGAGGTGCCATCAGGAAATCCTTTCGGTACTTCTTGAGCTCGCTTTGCCCATTCAACAAATTGTGGATTGCCTGATTGGAGCATTCCTTGGATGAGTTGTTCACTCATATCGCCGCGACAATGAAATAAGCCAACGATTTCTGCCCCCTCTGTGGCGTTACGGCATTTCTGGAGCCATTCTTGTAGGGGTGGAGCGTCTTCAGGTGAACCATGCGTAATAACCAACGCGATTCGTCTCCCTTTCACGTGGCCTTCAAGCCATTCTTTGGCTTCGGGACCCGACCCAACATCTCAATTGGGAAACCAACAAAGGTCAAATCATAACCTTCTAACGTTTCGGTTTCAATCCAGGGTTTGAGATCTTTTTCGTGTTACCTGGCAGGGATCGAAATGTGAAGAGAACTTTCAACGATTTTCCTCCGAATGGTAGAATATGAATTCAGATATTTATTCATTGTTTGAGCATTTCCGGGATTTTGGTTTCTTTGATTTGTGGAAAGGGTTAAATACTACTAAGTATACTCATACTACTGGTTATACTCAGTATAATCAACATAAAGAGATGAAACATACAATGTTTGATGACGAACTACCAGAACCTCTCGATGTACCTGAACCTCCTCATCCACCTGGGCTCCACAAGATGAAACATAAACGCGTCCGTATCATTGTGAAGGGCTATATGCGCCCAGACGGCTCCTCATACCATGTCGTTATTCCTAAGCAAATTCGTGAAATGATGAGTCTAGAGGGTGGCGAATACTTTTTGATGGCGGCTAGTCCGCGACGTGATGAGATTCGTCTCCGTCGAGTGGATTTCTTCGAGGACGACGAAGAAGAAGGGTCAACTTCAAAGAAGTAACAGCTCCGATGGGTGTTGACCTTTCCTTCATTTATTTTGAAACCCTGCAGGGGCTCCGACAACCCTTTATGATTATCGGCGGATAGGAATCTGCGGATTTCCTCCTATTGCTGGTGTGCTTGTGATTCAGTTACTGGGTGTATTAGCAGAAGATGGCGTACCGGTTCGCATCCGGACCTTTGTCGATGTGGAATCAGCTTCGGTACTCGGCAGCATCGTCGAAGTACTCAAAGGACTAACATCTGCCCTTCAATTGGGCCAAGTGCAACGACTGCAGTTTCAAGATAATACTTTGCTTGTCACGGAAGCAGAAAAGGGGTACTCAGTCATTGCTTTGGCAGATAAAGCGGAAGACTACGTTGAAGGGTTATTACGTGTCATTCGCATTGCGTTAGATGAATCGTCCATTGTCAAGGCTAAGGAACCTGTAACGGAATCCACGCGAAAACACGTTGATGGAATTTTAGATTTTCATTTGCAAGAAACCCTTGATGTGGCGATTGAGGACGTGATTGATCCAGTTTGGAATACTCTGCTTGAGCAAATGAAAAAACCTCCAGAGTATATCCAAGCGATTGAAGACATTGATGCCATGATACGGGCGTCCAAAGATCCAGATAATCAATGGGAAGTCTTGGAAGCAAAAGCAAAGGGTTCCCTTTCAGATGCTTTGGTTCTAGCATTGAGTGGTAAATTCGACGAAGCATGTGCCATTGCCTTACAATGTGATGACCCTCTGGCCCAACTCTTTGCGGTGAAAACTGGACTGCTTGCATTATCAATGACGCAAACAGCCGCACCGCCAATTTATGAACTTCGGCGTATCGCAGAAACCCTTCCCCTTAAATACCAACCCTATTCTGAACTAGCTTATGCGGCAACCTTGTACTATGACCGTCTAATGACCTATCAGGATTATGTGAAAATCTATCAGAGTACCGCTTCGCGATTCGAATTCAAAGATCATAACGAATGTGTAATTTTTGGGTTTCTGTTTATTGATACACGAGTCGTCACGGTACCTGACTTTGCTCGAAAATTAGCAGCATATTTTGAAACGAAATCCCCCATTCTTCAAAGCTACATCCTTGCGATGTTGGATCGGGAACAACTATTCACCAAGCTCTACTCAATAACTTCTTACAATGAATTCAAGGATCAGGTTAGTACTTGGAAAACCAAAATTTCATCCATCCTCGATGATGTGAATCAATTCTTGAAACCCGGGTTCCTTGGAAAACTTTTACGAAGTCAACCAGAAGCAGGGCTTACCGGGTCTCTCAATTTAGGCACCTATATCGCATTGTACACAGCACTCGCAGAATCACCTGTTTTGAATCTCCGGGAACGAAAAGAAGTCTTAGAAGAGGTCCTTTGGGTTTATTCGGAGTATTTCCGAAAACTACTGGAAAGTCGGCTTCCACTTTTTTCCTATACGGTTGATAGTGTCTTTCAGAGCGTCAGTGTGGTTTTAGGTGAGCTATTCTATTTACTCTCTGTAGAAGCTCAACAAGAACACGCCACGGTTATCAAACAATTTCTTCAAGATGTACTCGATGTTGCAACTGTGGGTTGGTTACGGAAACATCCTGATACGTCCACACTCTTTGTGATGTCAAACGCAACATTTCCCGTGTTATTGTCGTTAGATGCGTTCAATACAACTGAAGTCCGGTTCATCTACTTGGCAATGCGTCTATTGAACACGATGGCGCTAATTAGATCTCTGGAAATTGACGCCCAAGATTTTGCGACAGATCTATTGAACATCAAAACATCTCTTGCATCC
>JAEOSV010000238.1 GCA_016840185.1 Candidatus Hermodarchaeota archaeon
ACTTTGGGTTGATGCAAGAGGATAGACGCAATAGTGAGTCGACGTTGTTCGCCCAAACTCAAAGTATATGGCGACTGGTCTTGGTAGTCGGTGAGCCCAAATGCATCCAATAATTGATTTGCTCGAAGTTCCGCTTCAGCAGGTTCTGGGGCTCCAAGATGTTTTGAAGCAAGGAGAACCTCTTCTTTCACAGAGGACGCAAAGAGTTGGTGGAGCGGATTCTGGAAGATATATCCAATTTGATGGACAGTTTGTGAAACTGGTTGTTCATGGATATTTTGTTTCCCAAGGAATATTGTGCCTGAATTGGGAGCTAGCAGCCCCATGAGTTGGAGTAACAATGTTGATTTGCCTGATCCGTTAGCCCCCATGAGTGCGACAATTTCACCGGGATGCAAGGAGAAGGACACATTTTGTAAAGCCGGTTGAGGAAAGATTTGATCTTCCACACGGGGATATGTGAATGTAAGATTTCGAACTGCAACTATGATTTGGTCTTGGATAGAATCAGTGGTTATTTCTTCTGAATATGTTGAGGGATGGAGTGAAACCCCAAAGTCTGTGAGTGTTGATGGTGAGGCGGATGGGCCATCAAAGTGAATTTGTCCTTCCTGCATGAGAAGGATTCGTGTTGCCAAGGGAAGAAAGGGTTCAACTCGATGTTCAATCACGATAATTGTTGTGCCTTGCTGGTGAAGGTAATGTAAGGCTTTGATAACTTCTTGTGCCGTTTGAGAATCAAGTCTGGATATGGGTTCATCAAATATGAGAATTGGAGATTGTAACGCTAAAAATGAAGCAATGACAACTTTTTGTTTTTCTCCGCCTGATATTGTGTGCGTGCTTCGGTTAATGAGATTATCTGCATTGACTGTCTTCAACGCCCAGTCAATTTGTGGTTGTATCGTATCTATGGGGAATTGAAAGTTTTCAAGTCCAAAAGCGACTTCTGTTGCGACTTTCAAGGTTACTAGTTGGCTATCTGGGTCTTGCTGAATGAGGCTTATGGTCCGGGCGAGTTCAGAGATTGGAATGTATCTGGTGTCTTGGTTGAGAACCGTTATTGTTCCTTGAAAATTACCGGGGTATTCCTGGGGAATAAACCCGGTGAGCCCGCGAGCTAGGGTACTTTTTCCACTTCCACTTGGTCCCGCTAGGATAACGAATTCTCCTGAGCGAAGTTTAAAGCTAATATCTTGGAGTGCCGCCTTGTTACTTCCTTCATAACAATATGAAAGATTGTTGACTTGGATTAGAGGAGCTTTAGATGGAAATGGGGTATTATGTGATGACAAGGCTAACGACCTTCTGAACCCAGTACCACCCAGGATAATTTTTGGCTACTAGTCGAAGGCCATCCTCGACGACGATGATAATTTCGGAGTCATTTAGTACATCTTCGAGTGAAAATGTAGCACTATAGCCATCGGAAGAAATAACTTGCAGCGTGGTTGCTGACTCTAGTGGGTGAGCATCAGCGAGGATAGCAATTAATGGAATTCCCGTATAATTCCGAGGAGGGATGTGAGTGACGGAGCCAACTAGTTCGGCTTCGATGGTAACTTCGTTATCCCCATAGGTGAAGTACGAAAATTGTAGGGGCTGAGCTACTTGACCGACGACTTCACAGCTGAGCGGATCAAGAACAGGTTGCCAAACAAAGACCGCATAAAGGCTGGCCCCAAACGCAATGGCTATGAGGAAAACCAGAGCAGAAAGCCGATAGGGACCGAGACGTCGCCAAATAGATCCCTTTGGCATTTGAGGATTTCCAGCGTTGTTTGATCGGTAAATTTGTGATTCCAGAACAAGATGGGTTGTGGCGTGACCAAAATAACCCCCAAATATTATCCCGGATGAAAATGATAGAATAACCAGGAGAGCTAGGAAAATAAGTGGAGCACCAGAAAAGAAGAAGAGCTGAAATATGAGAACATTTGAAGCTGCCGCGAACCCTGCGATAATTGACCAGAGAGGCAGCGAGTCTTGCTGACCGGTCGCAAAAAACCCTATGTCAATGATAAGACCTTGAATGAGACTGACAAATACAACAAGGATACCGTGAGTACTGCCGGTGAAGAATTCGACGAAGCCTTTCAGAAGCGCCGTTGCTGTGGCGGCACCGGTTTTTCGTATTAAACCTGCTGTGAGTAGAATCCAGAACACATGTAAACCACTAAGGAACTGTCCTGCACCGAAAGGCGTTCCAATTGCTGAGTTGAGAAGGAGGCCCAAATATCCAATGAACGTGCTGAGCGCACCGCCTAGTGCACTAAGAACCGCAATCGTGACTAAATCACGTGTCGAGAAGTAATATGCGGAGGACGAGTTGCTCATGTGTTCACCTTTTTTCAATTATGAAGGTAGGCTATCACGAAGGATCTCGACTGTAAGGACATTCTTGACCCAACGCGCACCACCACTTCCAACAAACCATGCAGGATGGGTGGTCAGACTCGCATCGACGTTACTATATTCACCGTCGGGTGTAAGGAAGGCGAGACGAAATCCATCAGCCCAAGTCGGAACTAATGTACCATTGAATTGGTAGGCAAGTATCAGGTCACCTTGGATTGCATGAATTGTTGTGTTAGGGTACAGATTGTAATGGGAATAATTCTGAGAGAACCCAGTTGCAGTAACAGATACGACGTCATTAATTCCAATCGGCGTTAGGAGTTCCACTATGTCTGAAAGGCTGACACCAACATAGGTGCCATTACCTCCCCAGGAACCTGTTTGCTTTTGATAGGTAGAGAAACCCTCTAAACCCTTCATTAGTAGGAGGTCCACTAAATAGACGTCGCGTTGAGAATCTTCATCTAGTACGGTGACGTGAAAAGAGCCACCAACGTAGACATCGGTTATCACTTCAATACTTGCTACATTTCTTACCCATCGGGCTCCAGCGCTTTCGAAGAACCATGCAGGATGAGTCGTTTGGTTGGCATCATCATTGCTGTATGCACTATCTGGGGCAAGGAACACTGAACGAGGCCCATCACCCCAGGTGGCAGGTGTGGTGCCGTTGTACGAATATGCAAGAATGAGTTCACCTTGCAGGGCAGAAAACGAGGTATTGGGATAGAGATTATAGTGAGCAAAGTATTGAACGTAGCCATCAGTGGCATTGATCAGAACTACGTCGTTTTCATCCATGCCCCCGACTAACTCAACTAGGCTATGTAGTGTTACACCGACATAGGTTCCCGTTCCTCGCCAGTTTTGAAACCGATTTTGTGAGGAAGAGAGTCCGGTTGTTGCAGGCATCGCAACCAATGATGAAAAGTTAAGGTTGACAGTTGTTTCACCTTTAATGACTTGGACTTCTGCTTCTCCTTCGAGTGGCGGGGGAGGTGGTAAAGTTAGCATCCTTAGGGATAGCAGTGCCCCAGCCGCAACCACAAGTGCAACAATTACGAGTCCGAGACCAATTTTTAGGTTTTTCGAAGCCGGGGACATTGGTTCACTCCAAGAACATCAGTTAAGATATGCACGGTTATGCATATCATGATGTTTGCTGAAGCTGGAGACTATTAAGCCTTACGCTTGAAAGTCAACTGAATGAAAATAGGGTGAGAGACACCAGTACGAAAAGAACTTGAACTTCCTTTTCTACCGGTGCCAGAGTTCTTCACGTCGCTTCTTATCCAATTGAGGCAAATCATGCCAAAAGATGGATTTGTTCTTGATCGGTGCTACTTGTTTGAGTTTGAAAACACCCATTGCTACAAGGTTAATGAAGAGAATGTTGACAAACACTAGGAGTAAGCTTACTCCCGCGACGCCATAGTGTAGTAAAGGATTCACAAAACCAGGGAAAACGAGTGGACCTATCATAGCATAGATCAAATTTATCCCCGCGTTTACAGCCGGTGGCATTAGTGAAGCTGCGATAGCAACTCCGACAAGACTACCAATTTCTCCTCGAGTAACAGCTAGGGCAACACCGGCACCAGATGCCGCAGCAACCGCCATTCCAACCCAGACGAAGCCAACGAATCCTCGGACCCACATCTGCTCTGTAGGCCAAACTGGTGAAATCTGAGACCACCAAAGTAGTAGACCACCCATAATGAAACCCATTATGATGGCGATTAAGAGCCCCAAACCTTCGTTCAAGAGCCCAGTAATAACAAGGCGTCGGTCTCGAATTACGGCGCCAAGGCTAAAGGCAAGAATTGGACCCATGAGAGGGGCAAGGAGCATGCTTGCGACGATGATGACTACGCTGTCATAGGCAAGCCCAATTGCAGCAATAAAACAAGCCACAACGAGTAAGGCAATGAAGTCAAAGGATAATCGAGCACCAGAAGCAACCTTTCCATAGATTTCTTCAACGGACAGGCGTTCGGTAGGAGAAATTTTAATCTCTTCATCGACAATCATCGGTTTACTGGCTTCGACAGGAAGTACGTCAATAATTCCGTAATGTACTCCAACACCTATAGTTTCGAGATCGGTGATAATTTGTGAACTTTTCGCTATTGAGACCCGGAAAATAAGCATGAAGCCCGGGGCGGTGTGGATTTTCGCGATATTACGCACTTGTTCCTTCTCTTCGAGGAACTCCATTACTTGTCTAACTTTTTCTTCGGGGAGCGTTATCTGAAATTGGCGCATAGTTATTCCCCCGCTCGAATACGAGCGTTAACCCCCCTCAGAGTATCTGCGTATAAGGCTTACGATTTTGACTAATTGTCGAAGCTACTCTGTGAAATTCGGAATGGCAGAACGCTTAATTAGCTGTGACGTAGTAATGCGTTGTATCCGCCCAAACTTAGAGCACCCCCCCCCCCCTCAACCTGGTGGAAAACCGTGAAATCTCAAAGCATGCTAATAAAAAACGGCTTTGTCGTTGATCCGAAAAACAATGTCTATGAGAAGAAAGACATTGCTGTTCACGACCGGAAAATCGTAGAATCCGTTGATCCAGAATCCGCAGAAATCATCGATGCTGAAGGACGAATGGTTGTAGCAGGTGGTGTTGAAATTCATGCACACTTAGCAACACCCAAAGTCGATTCAGGTCGGGTTCTTCGGTGTGATCAATCTCGAATGGATCCCTACACGTATTCTGATATTTGCCGTGCCGGGGTTTGGGCGAGTGTGCCTCCCACTTTCATGACCGGGTACAAGTATTCACAGATGGGGTATACTTTCGTAACTGAAGCGGCTTCAGCGGGTCTCGTAGCTCGACATACCCATGAAGAGCTTGCAGAGATACAACCTCACGATAAAATGATGTTTCCCCTTTTTGGAAACTATCAACTCATCATGGAATATGCTCGAGATAAAGAATATGAGAAACTCGCAGGATTCGTAGCATGGATGCTATCAGCCACAAAGGGGTGGGCTATCAAAGCTGTAAATCCAACCGGCGTCTGTGAGTGGAGTTGGGGTGGCAACGTTGAAAACCTGGATGAACAGATTGCGTGTTTTGATGTCACCCCTCGAGATGCTGTAATTGGATTGCTTGAGGGAGCTGAAAGATTGGTTCTTCCTCATTCACTACATTTGCACGCTAATATGTTAGGACGCCCTGGAAACACTGACATCACTATCGAAACCATGGAACTCGCAAGCAATCGTCCGGCGACAAAACGTGCATCAGGCTACAATCTCCACATGACCCACATACAGTTCCACTCCTATGGCGGAGATAGTTTCGTAACATTCAAGAGCGGAGCAGAACCCATTGCCAAATACATCAAAGGTCACAAGAATGTTAGCTGTGACTTGGGGCAAATTGTATTTTCTGATACAACAACCATGACCGCAGATGGTCCCTGGGAATGGATTCTAAGGGGAATATCTGGGAGTCGATGGATCAACGATGACATTGAAGTTGAATGCGGTGGTGGCGTCGTACCCTACGTATTCAAGAAGAGTTCCCGTGTCAACGCAATTCAGTGGGGTATTGGCCTTGAAATTGCTTTAATGGTAAATGATCCGTGGCGCGTAATTCCTAGTACTGATCACCCCAACGCAGGTACTTTCATTAATTATCCATCAATTGCCGCGTGGCTAATGAGTAAAAAGGCTCGGGAAGCAGTCATGGCTGACATGAAGCGTTCAGCTAAGAAACGAATGGACCTCCCAGCCATTGACACCGAATGGACCATGAAAGAATACATCATTTCCACGAGAGCAGGACCAGCACGAATCCTAGGATTACCAGATAAGGGACATCTCGGTGTGGGTGCTGATGCAGACATCTCTTTCTATGCTCTTGATCCGAATGAAGATTATGCGAAATACCCTGATAAGCTAATTCGTGGATTGTCCCAAGCCTGGATGACCATCAAAGATGGTCGGATTGTTCAGAAAGAAGGCAAAATGGTCGCCACTCCAAAGGGAAGCACCCATTGGATTGATGCCCACGTTGAACCCGAACTAGCGAAGGAAGTTGAGAAAGATATTCGTGATAAATTCATGAGCTCCTATACCATTGCCTTTGAGAACTATCCCGTTTCAAAACGGTACTTAGCTCGCTCATCAGCCGTCAAATTGGAAGCCAGTGGATAAATGGTGCAACCTTTTTCGTAAAACTTTATAACCACCGACAATATGCAGTGTCCCGTTCCAACATCATTCAAAATATTAGGGAGCTGGAGCAAGGGTGTATCTAAATGTCCAAAGTCCGAGAGTTCACTCCAACTGATGCTGCAGGGCTAGCTAAGTGTATCAATGAAAGTGAAGGAGGCTGGCCAGGTGGTATCACGCAAGGTGTCGATCACACTGCCGAACATGTTCTCGAAGACTACGAACGAGAATTCAAGAGTACCTGGTTACTTGCGGTCACAGAAGAAAACCAAGTTGCAGGAATATCGACCCTTCACCCACACTATGATGACCCTGAAGCCGCATATCTTGGATTTTTGAATGTAGCAGACGTACACCGGAAGAAGGGATTTGGAAAAGCCCTTCTCGTTGAATCCGTGAACCGAGTTAACACTGAAGGGTACAAACGCCTATTTCTCCATACTTGGGGAGGGAATCTCAATGCAGTTCCCGTCTATAAACGGACTGGCTTCTTCTGGCGTCCAGATACACAGGTATTAATGGAAAACTACATTCCAACCATTCTCCAATTACCAATTGCTCAACCCTTCTTCAAACAACACAATTGGTATGAGACTTACACCCGACAAATAGAAGTCAAACCTGATGACATGAAACATCGTGGACTCAATGTCTATGAACATCAATGGGAGAAAGGAAAAGATTTTCTACGTGTTGTAATTGACCGAGAGAGCAGAGGCCCTACCCTAATTGGGAATAAGGACCTACTAGTAGAATGTTGGATTGATGAAGCAGAACCGGTACTGGGTCTCCCAATACCAATTTCTTGGAAGATTGAGAACAAGAACCAATCGACCCCTCTTGAGTGCCAATTAATAGTAAAACTACCGAAAGGATTCCAATTCATCGAATCCCCAGATTTCAAGATTATTGTGAACCCGAACGAATCGAAGATACTGAAGGGATTAGTTCAGGGTAAGGTTACAGTTGTACCACCTCCCGAAGATAAACCCGCCCTCACAGTAATGTCCCAGTTTAGATTTCAGAAAGAATCAGTGAAGCTCGAAACTGGAATAAGGGCAAAACACTCAATTCATGTGGCTACAGTTCCCCCCTCATTATGGTGTCGTCCGGGGAACCGATTTCAAGTTGCCATTGCATTGAAGAGTAATCTAAAGGAGGCATCGAGTGGACGGTTGTTCATTCGAACTCCCAGAGGGCTTCGGATTTCTCAGAAAGAATTTCAGATTCAGTTTGAACCTGAACACCATGCAGGGATTGAATTTGAAGCTACTGCTAATCCAGCGTTGGGTACAATGGCGTTACCATTGAAAATCCATACCGAGTTAGACGTTAAGGGACGTTCATTGAAAACCCGGACGGAAACAATTTACGTACACTGTCTTGACCATGGAGGAATACTTGTAACTCCCTTCCAAGATAACCAACGTCTTCAAGTCCAAACCGAAACCTTACACTTCAGCATCAATCTAACAAAGGGGGCTCATATCGATAAACTAGCAAACCGACTCACGGGCAGGGTCCATATTCGATCTCATTGCCGAGAGAGCATTGGTCCGCCATTCTGGCCCTCAGAGCAGATGCCCACGCATTTCAAACACCAAATTGAACACCCTCAAGACGGAACAACGCGTATTGTTACATGGATGCCGTGTAAACGGCATCCTGGATTGGTGTTCTCCAAAACCTTTGTAGTAACAGGTAATTCTTCTGTTGTTGCCATAGAATATGGATTCGAAAACACTAACCCAACGCGTACGTATAACGTGAAGTTACAAATGGGGAGTATAGCTGGAATGTGGGATTTTCTACACGTTCTTCCTCTGAAAGATGGGTTACTCCGTGAGGAATTCATTGAGGATGAATTCTTTGCGTCACGCCGGGAACTCCCGAAGAAACGGGAGGACTGGGAGGAAACCTGGTACTGTCAAGAATTACCACACAAGGGCGAAATTGCTGCTGTCTTATGTCCACCGTCCATCGTTGCTGAGGTGAGTGGTGGTGCTTTTCTCGACTTCCAATTGCAAGTACCTCCGCTTCCTCCTAAGAAGAAGATTGTTTTACCACCCGTTTATCTGGTTACAGGTCAAGGAACCTGGCGGCATATCCGACGGCTATGGCATTATTATTATTCAGAGGACCCCGAAAAATCCCTTCGAACGGAACTGAACCCCTACAAGGTTGTTGATGTTCGACCCATAAACAATCCGATACTCCACGAAGTCAGCTCAGAAATCTCTATTCCACTAAAGGTCCGCCACCTTGTACACCGTCCACTAAACGGAACACTCCGATTTTCAGCACCCAAAGGTTGGCAAATCACCCCACGAACTACAAAACTAAAAGACATCCAACGTGGAACCCCTTTGTTACTCCCCATCCAACTTCGAACCACCAAAGAGATGCAACTGGAACCAGAGGCTCTTACTATTTCCGCACACGTCAAAACAAACCTACAAACCAAAACCTTCAATTTTCCCGTTATCCTTCATCGAGAATCGGGGAGCATATCAATAACCCAAGAAACGAAACGAAACCGAAAAGTCTACGTTATCGATAATGGGAAATTCCTCCTGAAAATTGCTCCAAGTTTCGCTGGCAGCGTATTTGCCTGGATTAACAAGGACACCAAAACCAACTACTTAG
>JAEOSV010000239.1 GCA_016840185.1 Candidatus Hermodarchaeota archaeon
AGCTTGCATGGCCACGTAGATGGCGGGGACGTTGAAGGTTTCGAACATGATTTCGGCCATTTTTTCGCGGTTGGCGCGTGGGTTCAGGGGAGCTTCAGTCAACAGGACTGGGTGCTCGGTGGGGTCGACCCGGAGGTCGTTGTAGAAGGTGTAGTGCCAGATCTTTTCCATGGCGGGCCAGTCGGTGATTTGGCCGTGGGCGATGGGGTAGACGAGTTTGAGTACACCTCGGAGTTGTAAGGCTTCTTCGCCGATGTAGTATTCACGGGTGTAGTGTTCGACATCGGTCATGTAAGCCGGGTACTTGGGGTAGCCGATGAGCGTGGGGAACACGCTGCGTGGCTGGTCTTCACCGGCGTAGCCGTTTTTGCTAAGTCCGGTGCCGTTGTCAACCACCAAGGGTTTGGCGGTGACCATTTCTTCTTCTGTTGCCATTGGATAGGTTCATCTCCTTCGAAGGTTTTTTTTTAAAAGGGTAAGTCAGGCTGGAATACTTCCCAGGCTGGTCTTTGTATTCCCATAGTTAGCACTTCGAATTTTGCTTTTAAAGATTGAGGCACTTTTTCCGGTCAACTCTATCAACGTTATCAGTGATGGAGATGTTGAATTAAACCGCAAACCTGTCTAGGCTAAGGGTCGTGGGGACGAGCCATTTATATGCGCGACCTCGTAGATTTTTAGTGTAGCAACCCGAGTGCTGGGAGAGCTAACCTGACACAGAGCACAATCCAGGCATGGTGACCAATATTGGCGGAGGCGAAAGTTAAACGCGTCATCGGTGGCGTCGAAGCACGCAAGATCATCCTCCGCAATCTCCTCGATGGCCCCCAGACAGGTCTCGTGTTACGGGCAGCCATTGCTCGTCGGGTTTCTAAACCAGTGGACGAAGTTTCCGATGCCATGCTTTATTTTAACTTACAGCACTTGGAAAACAATGGGCTGATTGAACGGTTTCGTGATGGGAAAGAAAAGGCCGCACGTTTGATTCCTCACGAAATTCAAAGTGTGCGCCGTGTGTTGGGGGTGACAGCACCCGTTGCCTATATTGGGGCAATTGGTGATGACCCTGGTGTGTTACATGCGGTACCCAAGCGCATTCGTGCGGAAACCTCCTTTCGTCCAGAAAAATACCATTATTTTGTGGAGGACGCTGCACGACGGCGGTTAAGCGGATTAACCCCAGATCGCGTTTTACATGAAGTCCCAGCTGATATTTTCATGCATGATTTAGGGAAAATGTATGAATTGGTCTATAGCCTTTCCCAAGATCTCATTCGCGAATATGCCATCCTCATCGATGTCACCGGTGGTGGCAAGGTATGTGCCCTCGCCTTGTATCAGCTTGCCATTGAATTTGATTTACCCTGTATTTTTGTCACCGAGTTGGGTACTGTTACCTGGATGCGGCGCTAATCTAAAAGTTGTTCTCAGAACCCTGGTTTTCTCATTAAGTTATGATGAGGCGTTGTTGCTAAATTCGTAGGGGATATTGGTCTGAACAGGGACAATCACGCCTTTTTCACGTAAGCTGAAAAGGGCATCAAAGACTTCGATGCGTTGCACGCCTTTTTGTTGCAGATATTTATCGATTAAATCGCGGATGAAAAATGATCCTTCTTCAGACGAAATGGTTTTGGCAAGTGAGTAAAGAGCCCGTTCTGTTTGACCAAGAGTCAAACCACTGAGCTGATCAGTGTGAAGGATGTGGGGAAGTCGCAGTGAAATGAATAGGTATTCATCAATCAGTGGAACCGCCTCATTGAAGATGTTTAACCGTCCTGCCCAATTTTCTAGGATGTCTTGATATTGGGCTTCAAAATGCGAAGTGAACTCTTCTAGGCGTGTATCCAGTTGGCTACTGGGAGGTTCTCTAAAGATTAGAGCGTTCCGCATGAATTGTCCATCATGAACTATGATATGAAAGTCGCGATAAGTGATTTGCCGGAGAGAGGCAGTAGTATCAGAGAGATCTGATGATCCCTCTGATTCGGTAAGGTTGAACCCAAAAGCTGTGACAGCTTGAATTAGAGCACTCACTAGATTGGCTTTCATTTTGCGATCCACGATTGGATCCAGGAGACAAAGTCCCGTTTCTTTGTGGATAAGCAATACCCGTTTGATTTTATGAATATCATAAAATGTATCGGCCAAGGCTTGTAGATGTCGACGTCGAGTACGTTGGCGTGGAAGCAAGATTTGTTGTCGATAAAAGAAAAAGACCGCAAGAAGCATAATAACCAAGATTACAACAACCCAAATGAAAACGCCCCAATACATAGTAAGTGGGGAAATAGGAGCATAGCAAAACACGTGCCATAGACCATCTTCAGCATGATCGATGGTAAGCACTGAATCCTCCCAGTTCCAGTCGGTGTATGGGAGGGTATTACGGTTGAGACGCTGAATCACCCAATTAGAGTCTAATGGAAGGACGATAGTTTGATTAC
>JAEOSV010000240.1 GCA_016840185.1 Candidatus Hermodarchaeota archaeon
AATCGGGGACTTTGATATAGTCCCGTCCTGCTGCCGCCCATTCATCAGCCGCTTTGGGTTCCCTGCCTTCAGCCTGATATTCTCTTGCCCGTTTCTCATGTTTTACCGCAGATTTTGCAGGATCTCCGCCAAGCACGCCTTTTAGAAAGGACATAATGATGCACGGTTCCTGTGAACCTGTTAAAATCTATTTCGGGTATTATAGAAATCGGAAGAAAAAAGGCGCTTAGGCGGGAAATTGCATTGTAACACCGGGTTTGGGAATTTGTACCAAGAGACCTGTGGCTTTAACGAACTTCTTGAATAATTCCGGTGCTTCTGTATGAATGGGGAGGATGCGTTTGGGCTGCATTTCCTCCAGGGTTTGACTGAGCTGAATTGGATGGATATGCCCAGAACAATGTGCAGAATACATGGCAAGTCCGGATAACTTCAACCAATTGAGAAGCTTATCAAAGCTGATTTCACTTTCTTCATTGAAGGGTTCGGAAGCGCTCAGGAGATAGATGCCCGATTCGGGGGGCTTGATACGTTGAATGGTGCTAATACTACCAAAACTGGTACAGAATATGTACTTTTTCGGATGTTTCTGAAGCTCTTTGGCTGTGACACCACGGTCAGCAAGTTTTTTGATGGAGGGATCGGTTTCTTGAAGTAGTTTTTCATATTTTGATAGCCGTTTTTTCTCACCGTCAAACAGAAGGATTTCAATGTCGTGGGCGATATTCGGCGTGTTAAGATCTCTACATTGGTTAATTGCATGCAGTATCCACATGCGTCGCGGTTCAACTACAAGTTGTCGATCATTTGATTTGGCTGCAGTTTGCATTGTACGGAAGCGATCAAAATCGGGTTCAGCAAAATCAATGACTGCGAGGCTCTTGCACCCTTGAATGATTGTGGAGGCTTTTTCAAGTACCTCGTGTTCAGTCGCTAATTCAGCTTTTGCTATGTTTGTGCCTTCACTTAGTAAAACATCTGGTACACCATTCTTTTGTACGGCTTTAACAAAATCTTCGGTTAGATGTGGGGCTGCTCCGTGGCGCCTGAAATCCCCTGTGTAGACTATGGTGATCTCAGAGCAGTGAATGATCATCCCATATGCAGCGGGGATACTATGATCGACGTGTATTGGTTGGATTTCAACACCGCCGATTTTGACTCGGTCTCCTGTTCGGAAGGTCGATATTTTTTGGCCTTCAGTGTCGGTGTCGAAGGTTTTTCGTGAGCCTTCTATCCTTGCTTCGTAAATGGTGCGAGTGCATTCCCCCATGTGAATGGGAATACTTCGATTGAGTAACGGAATATATCCGCTGTGATCGGTGTGAGCGTGAGAAAGGACCACTGCATCAATGTCTGAAGCTTTTTGATTTTTTGTTGAAGGTTTGTGGTATAGACTGGGAATGTCTGGAGTGGCACCGACTTGGATAAGTTCTTCAAGGGAACGTGGAGCCACGGGAAAATCATAGAATTCGCGCATGGTTTCGAAGGATTTTCCAAAATCGAGAAAGAACTTCACATCGTGACCTTGATCTTCAATCAGGATTTTGTTAGCACCGATTTCTCCGGCGCCACCGTATATGGTTATTTTCACAGCCATTTGAAATTTCCACCAAGATGTTATTTTGTATGTCTAGGTCGTCGAATTTTGGGAACGAAGCTGCGGAGTTTACCATAAGAGAGGCTTCCGCAACCAATGATGGTAGTGTTATGGACAACAATTACATATCCTCTTTGCTCGTTTTCATAATTAACCGATTCCCCTTGAAGCCAGGTTTCAGCTTGCTCATCATTTAATTCAACTATTTGCTTCGTAGCATGAGGCCCTAGGAGTTGAGCGCCATCCATGGAGAGCCGGAAAGCATTAGGTGAATATTCACCGATGTAGAGCCCCGATGTGCCGGTATATGGTAATTCTGGGAGTAGGTTGAACGCTGCTTCACTGATAAGGCGGATGCGCTTTCGCCCAGATTTCAGAAATCGGTAACCATCAAGTTTGGGAATGCCGAATTGGTTGTAGAGGTGTTTCCAGACGTGGGCTTCTCTCTCGAGATCAACTGTTAGGGATCGAGTTTTTGACATTATGATTCCCTCCGGATTAGAGCGATGAAGAAGCCATCTGTATCATTATCATGAGGATACACACGAAGGCAATCGGTGATGGGTTCTTGATACTGAGCGTCATTCCAGCGTGTTAGACCCGAGTGACTTTGAAGATCGGTTATTTGAGGAGGTTCGATAATTGCTTCTGGAAAACTGGACAGCAAGTGATCGATGACTGCTTCGTTTTCTTCTGGATGCAAACTGCACGTAGAATAGACAAGACGCCCATCCGGTTTGAGTAATCGGAAGGCGGCAGTTAGTAGTCCTTTTTGGACTGTTTGAATTCCCAGAATTCTTTGCATATCGGGAAATTCTAATTGTGGGGCTTTGCTACGAAGATGTCCTGATGCAGTGCATGGTGCATCAACGAGAATTCGATCAAAATACAGAGGAATCCGAGTTGATAGATGACGTCCGTCTTGACAAAGGGTGATGGTGTTGAATACACCACTTACTTGGATATTATGTCCAAACCCTGTGAGTCGACGAAATGACCTATCATTGGCAACTATTGCCCCTTGGTTGTTCATCATCTGGGCCAGTTGGGTTGTTTTGGAGCCGGGTGCTGCACACTGGTCGAGAACAATGTGGTGCGGTTTGGGGTCAAGTGCTACCGGGGGAAGCATACTGCCTCCTTCTTGGATATAGAACCAGCCAAGGGAGTATTCTTTCGTGAAGGGGATTACTTTATGCGCACCAGAAGTTCGAAACCCAGCTGAATACCAGGGAAGAGGAGATACGTCAATGCCTAGGTGCTTGAGTCGGTCAAGTCCTACATCTAGGCTAGTCTTGAGTGTGTTAATGCGAACGAAGCTAGTAGGTGGCTGAGAAATACTCTCAATAAATTGGGAATATTCAGGTCCAAGAAGAGCTTGAAAGCGTTCCTGAAAAGCAAGTGGAAAGGTGAGATTTCGTTTCATTTCTGGTTGCGCTTCCTTAAGAGGA
>JAEOSV010000033.1 GCA_016840185.1 Candidatus Hermodarchaeota archaeon
GATTCGTGAAAAGTGAACACGAAAACCAAGTGTACATCAAAGGCGAAGCCCAACCCACCGTCTGGGTCAACGGTAAAATCATCGGGACTTGGAATCGGGTCTTTGAGAAACCCGGCGAAACCCTGACGATTCAACTCCTTAGGGGCATCGGACGCAAAGAAAAGACCATTCTCACAAACAAGGCCCATGCCATGCTGCAGATGATGACACGAAAAGACGGACAAGTCGTCTTGAAAACCCAAGCGTGAAACTGTCATGATAACGGATAAACGGGGATTTGAGGCGCTAAAGGATGAGTTCCGACAACCCTTTCTTGTATACATCCACCGCGCGTTTCATAAAATTCCACAAAAGGTAGCACCCCGGATTTTGGATATCGGCTGTGGGTCAGGCGTCCCAACCCTTGAATTGGCACGACTCAGTAACGGGGAGGTCACGGGGCTCGATATTGATGCGGACGCCTTACAACGATTGCAAGAGAAGGTAGACGCCGCTGGGTTAGGTGACCGAATCCACGTTGTGAAAGGCTCCTTGAAGACCATGGATTTCCCAGTTGCGAGTTTTGATATTCTGTGGGCGGAGGGCTCGATTTTTGTCATTGGATTCAAACAGGGACTCAAGCAGTGGAAACGGTTTCTCAAGACACAAGGGTATTTAGTTGTCCACGATGCGGTGGGAAACTTGGAGCAGAAAAAACGGGATGTGACCGCTTGTGATTATCAGTTAGTAGATTGGTTCCTCCTTGGAGAAGAAGTTTGGTGGAACCAGTACTATAAACCTCTTAACGAAGCGGTTCAACAGATTCGGCGTCAGAATCAATTGGATCCGAGGTTACAGACGGCACTTGATAAGGCTGAACGTGAGATTCGCGGGTACGCGAAGAACCCTGAACAGTATCGGTCAGTCTATTTCATTTTACAGAGTAAAAGTTGATGATGCTAACTGCTTGAATTTCATTGGTTTTCTAACACTTTTTGTTACTCTGTGAAAGAACTCGATGAAAACAATCAAGGCATCTAAACTATTTCTTTCAAGAGCAGCGTCATCGATGAATCAAAGAAATGCCGATCACTGATTATCTTGGAAAATCCTTACGCCATTCTAAATGACATTTAAGGGAAAAGAACACAGTTGCTATGTGTAGCACCCTGACAATATTTCTGGACAGTTCGGGATTGCGAAGTGGATGACATGCGTGTACTCTTTGTGGAACCCCCGAAAGACTTCTGGTTCATCATGGGTGAATACCGGCCACCACCCTTTGGGCTTCTCTGTTTAGCTGCATATCTGGAAGCGAAGCTCGATGATGTGGAAATCAGTGTCGTGGATTGTCAAGCCGAACAACTATTTTGGGATGGGTTAGAGAATCGAATCACAGAGTTTAAACCCGATATGGTGTGCCCGAGTGCCCTTTCGACCGCCAACACCTATCTCGTCGCACGCACCGTCCAATTAGCCAAGAAAGTCAACCCAGACACGGTAACGGTGGTAGGAGGCATCCATTTCTCAGCCCTTGCCGAAGAAACCCTTACCACCTATCCCGAGATTGATTATGTGGTTCGCGGAGAAGGCGAACAAACCCTGTTGGAACTGGTTCAAGCCGTAATGGCCCAACGCCTTCCTACAAATGTAAATGGGTTGACCTATCAGCAATCAGGCAAAATCGTGCATACACCTGATCGAGCGCCAATCATGGATTTGGACACCCTTCCCTATCCCGGGTATCATTTCGTTAGGGAACATATGAAAAAATATCATTTTCTCATGATGGCAGGCAAAAACAACCCGTACGCATTGATTGAAGCCTCACGCGGATGTGACCACAAATGCACTTTCTGTACCCAATGGCGATATTGGGGGCGTTGTCGTCGCAAATCCCCGAAAAGGGTCGCGGATGAATTTGAGTACGTTTATCGGGAATTTGGCAGTCGGTTCCTGTGGCTTACTGATGATAACCTAGCCCTTGGAGATTGGATGGATCAATTCTGTGATGAATTATTGCAACGGGATATTCAGGATGATCTGTTATGGTTCATGCAGATCCGAGCTGATGACATTATCAAAGACCAACACCTGCTGCCGAAAATGCGAAAAACGGGTCTACACTGGGCAATGGCAGGTGTAGAAACCTATAATCCGGATACGCTGGAAAATTATCGAAAAGGCCTTGAGCCGGGTATGGCTAAACAAGCGATGGAACTGTTGAAACAGCATGGAATCATGTCACAAACGACCGCGATTATCGGTGAACGCAGTGATTCCCATGAATCGATTGAAGCCTTTCGTCAATGGATTGAGGAGGTAGATCCCGATATTGCCATCTTTATGATCCTAACCCCATATCCGGGAACTGAATTATACACTACAGCCAAGCGAAACGGCTGGATTGAAGATGAAAACTGGGCGCACTATGACATGGTACATGCGATCATGCCCACCGAACACCTTTCCCGTGGTGAGGTCCAACGCGAACTTTATCTGTGTTATCGAAACTTCTTTGGCTCCTGGCGCCGCCGAATCACAGGCATCTTCTCTTCAAATAAAGTCAAACGCACCTGCTATCGTTACATGTTACGCCGTGGCGTTGTACAAGGCCTCAAAGAAATGGCGCTGATGTTCAAACCCTAGTATCAACAACCCCTTGGACCTGTCAGGTTTGCCTGAATTATTCGGGATGGTGGCCGTAGTAGGTCATCATGTTGACAGATGCACCTGCGAGTTTCAGGTACATCCAGATTTGCATTTTGTGCATGGCAATGTGGGTAATGATATCCGGCAAGAAATTAGCCCAACTCTTTGCAGGTCCCGAATCATAGAACGGCTTGAGCGCTTCTGCAAAGAATTCAGTTTCTTTCATACTCAAAAACCGCTTCTGAATCGCCGCTACTCCCTCATCGAAGACCGCTAGAATCTCTTTTACGGTAGACCGGTTCAACTCCTTTTCACGCGCTCGCGCTTTTTCCACATCATTCAATTCGCCATCGAAGAGACTTGGATCAATCAGCGGGACTTGGGCAAGATGATTCGCGAGGTCTAAGAGGGGGCGCAGATCTTTTCCGGGAGTGAATTTCAAATCGGAATCCTGTATGACGTTAAGGACACAACGCGCCTGTTTCGCTTCTAACTCAAAGGAATATAATAACACTTCAATAATTGACGTCATAGTGAAACCTCGCTGTCCCCTCAGAAAGGGAGGAATAAAAAGATTCACTACCCCATGTTAACTGAACACGGCAGGTGAACACATGCAACAAATCTGCTATCAACCCATTGGAGTCATTCATTCCCCATTCCAAGAACCGAAAGGCGTACCTATCCAGCCCTCCGCAGCCCAAGATATTGAAGGCGTCGTCAAAATCGACCCCACATATCAGAAAGGACTCCAAGACCTCGACGGCTTCTCCCACATCATCCTCATCTACCATTTCCACCTCGCAAAAGAAGGTTCCCTACTGCGGAAGCCTTTCATGGATACTCAGAAACGAGGTATTTTTGCGATACGAGGGCCCAGCCGACCCAATCCGATTGGTATCTCGATTGTGCGATTACAAAAAATCGAAAACGGGCAATTGTTTGTTCAGGATGTGGATATCGTGGATGGAACCCCACTTTTGGATATTAAACCGTTTGTACCCGCCTTCGATAACCGTTCTACAGCCCGGATTGGATGGTTAGCAAACCGTATCCAGCAACTTCCCGACTCTCGAGACGATGGACGATTCCTCGACTCAGAACCCGATTCGTGAAAGACCTACACTTAAACCCGACTCTGCCCGCTAGCACTGTATGCCTGAGCCAACGCTCCTATTTGTCTATAATGCGGACAGCGGGACACTCAACGCCCTTAAAGATGCCATCCACAAAGTCGTCAAACCCTCCACCTATCCTTGCAGCCTCTGCGCCGTCACCTACGGCAACTTAGGAATAAAACGAGACTGGAAAACCTTTATCTCCGGATTACGGGTCCCAGCAGAATTTCTCCACCGCGATGAATTCTGTGCCCAATACGATTGTAAGGATGTCACCTATCCTGTCGCGTTTCTAATGGAAAACGGAAAACGCACCGAACTCATATCCACCGAGGAAATGAATGCAACCAACACATTGGATGAAATGATTAATTTGGTTAGCCAGAAACTTGACTGAGAAAAGTTTCGCACTATAGTGCGAAAAATGGCATATATCGAAGACATATCTGCCAATACTCAAAGATAACACATATTAACCAGGTGTAACATAACTAAGGTATGTTGGAGCAGTTCCTCGCCAATCCCAACCTCCGTCCCGCCACCAAGAAACACTACCGAGCGGTCATCTCTCGTTTTCACCAGTTTGTCAATGAAAAGCCATGGAAAGAGGTTGCAGCAACGGACCTTGGCCGATGGCTCGACCAATACGAGAACCCGGTCACCAAAGATGTTTATCTCCGGGCACTCAA
>JAEOSV010000241.1 GCA_016840185.1 Candidatus Hermodarchaeota archaeon
AAATCGTGTGAGGGGTTTTGGTGCTGGAAAGACTGTATGGGATATGGCTGAAAAGTTCAAGGTGGAATTAACTGGTGTGAGTTGGGAGATGCTGGAAACAGTGAAGCATAAACCCATAGTCCTCATTCGTGGCGATGCCCACAGCAAATCCCCCTTTTTAACGGAAGGTTGAACCATAGATTGACGCCCAAAAGCTTCAAACAACAGAAAAAAAGGGGTTATAGTGTTGTTTACCAGAAGATTATCAACACGCCTATGGTTTCGTCGTTCTTATAAACTGTGAAGCTTGTAGCATCTTGCGGTATTTCCACGTAACCATCGTCAGGTGTTATTTCTTCACTTGTATTGAATGTAACTGTAACGCCAGTCAAATCATCGTCATATTCTGATATCCAATTTCCAAAGTTTCTAGCAGCAAGTATCAAATCGTTTCCATCAATTGTACGATTTGAGGGTGGGCTGATCCATACGTCCATCATGTACTCCCAACCGGACTCTCCCTCTTCTAGACCAGACTTTCGACTAATCCAAATTATATCGTTTCCATCAACCACTTTGTCAGGCCAATGCGCTATTGCGGAGTAAGGACTTGTTCCACCCGTCTGATCTCCTTCAATGCCAGACTCGTCAAACAATAATTCGATTTTAAGAAAGTCTCTCGTTACGTTAGGAATGTAGAAGGATCCGTTTGTTCTAGTTTTCATTGCTGGCTGAGCAAAGCACGCTGTCAATGTGTAGTCAGAATCCATCGTAACATTTATCGGATTACTATAAACTATAGTTTCATCAAGAAGCCAATAGTAAAAGTAATAGCCGGAGAACGCTGTAGCTGTAACAGTCGTCGATGAGCCATAGCTGTGAGCATAAGGGCCAGGAGCAGGATCTGTAGTGCCGCCGAAAGAAGGCTGAGGTTCAGAAATTGTTAAAGTTCTAATTGGGTATCTTCCACTGTTTTCCTGTATAACAGAATGGCAGTTGGCACACCAAGAATACGAGGTATAAGCGCATCGCACATCTGCAAAAACCCACCAGTATATACCATCTTCTAAAATCCATGTTTGAAAATGAGTGTGAGATGCCATAGCACAGCACGGATTTGTGTGGTCAGGCGCGTAATAGAGGTGGCTAACTTCATGTTGCACTAGGTTATCATCAGTCCAGTAAACCTGCCATTTCAGAAGAACGAAGATTCTTCCTTGATCTAAATAGGCAGCTGATGGCGATTTTCCTGCAGCATTATCAGTTGTGCTTTGGGCTGTTATCCCGATGATTGCGTCAACATAGTTGCTCCAGTATGGCCCTTCGTACCATTGGTGAAGATACTGCTTTGTGTCCTCTTCCAGTTCGTACCAGAGATCCTCCATTGTGTCAAGACTATCATTACTAAACCAGCAAAGGATATCTAAAATCCGTATGTCTATTCCATAATCTGCAACTAATGATTCATCCCCACGTTCTATTTGAAACTGAGCCCACTCCCAATAAAATAATGGGCCTAAGGTTGTATTGAGCCGCTGGCACTCACATTCTTCCTCGTCCGCAAAGACTAGGACATATAGTGGATGGTCACCTTCCGTTTCGTTAAGTTCATCAAATGGGCTTATTGCATCAGCATATGGATTTGTTGTGTTTGAATAATCATCGGTAGTAAAGTTTTCTGGCATCGGCTCGCGAGGAATATTCTCTGGTAATCCTGGGGTAATAAGTAAGTCTTCAGTCGCAGTTGTTGAAACCAGAGAAATATTTACAAACGCCGAAGCTAACGTTAGAAAGATTAGCATTACTAGTATCTTTCTCATTCATCTCCCCTTTCTCCGTGAAGAATACAACCCAGCCAAGACCCAACCTACTCCTAATGCACCACCGACCGGAATTTGCCATTGCTTTACACTTTCAGGCAATCCTGGAGTAACCCATAGTGCTGAGACCCTATAGAAATTATCGTTGTATTTGAAGATGGGTTGTTCTTGTTGTAATGGAAACGGTTCTTTTTGAGGGTCAACGACTACTTCAA
>JAEOSV010000034.1 GCA_016840185.1 Candidatus Hermodarchaeota archaeon
CCGCACCCCAATTCCTTACAAAACTGGAAAACCACCAAGAAATTGCTTCAACCGTGGGGCTTCCTAGGTCTGCCATTTCAACACAATATCCCATGCAATACGTTGCAACGGGAACTCCGTTTCTTATAGTACCTCTTATTTCCCTGGAAGCCGTTCAACGAGCTCAACCCGACGGACAAGCAATCTTGAAAACCCTCGGCGCTCACTCAACTGCTAAAATTGTCATCCTTAGCACCGAAACGACCAATCCAGATTCAGATGTGCATGCTCGAATGTTTGCTCCTGATGTCGGAGTCTTAGAAGATCCCGCCACAGGGAGTGCAGCCGGACCTATCGGCGCTTACGTAGACAATTATAGGCTTTTGAACCGTGATACCCGAAAAACGCCAATCATCATCGAGCAAGGCTATGAAATGAACCGTCCCAGTCAGTTAGTGGCAGAAGTTGTGGGCGCAAAAGAACCTGAGAACGTTTTAGTGTCCGGAAAAATCAAACTCACTGCCGAAGGTACCTTCTTTGTGGACGACTAACCCTCAGTGGCTAGAGCTGAAATACTATGTTGAATTCCATTTGCCCGCCTCCAGCAGCTTCGGAATTTAGCGACGAGCTTCGCCAATACTTTGTCAATCAATTCGGCATCACACGAACAAAGACTCTTGCATCAGCACTAAGCCAACCAGGGAACTTTTTCCACCTACGCACTAACACCCTCCGCACGAATAACGAAGCAATTGTTTCCCAGCTTGAACAAGAAAATATCTCCGCCAACATTGTAGATTCTGATTTGAATGCAGTGGGCCTACCCATCCACAAGACGGGTCCTGTTCCTCAGCATGATCTGATTATCATCGCAGATAAAGTAAGTACAGAAAATGTGCTTCTTGGCAGTCATCTTTACCGGCCAGGTGTCAAGCGCTTTGACCGATTTTCCAAAGGGGATTCTGTCACGGTAGTAAATCCAAAAGGGCACATCGTTGGAAGTGGAATTGCCAATATCGATAGTAAAACTCTACCCTCCGTCAAACACGGTTTAGTCGTGAAAATTACCGACTCCTACTATGATTTACCTAGTATCGCGGATCTGGCCGCGTATCAAAAGGGGCTGTTCTACTCACAATCACTTTCTGCAATGTTGGTCGCCCCAATCCTCGCGCCACAACAAGGAGAGCTCATCATCGACTTCTGTGCCGCCCCGGGTGGTAAAAGCACTCACATCGCACAGTTAGTAGGCGATCGATGCCAGCTCATCGCCGTGGATCGGTCTGAGCGCCGACTCAATCAATTACTCACAGAGGCTAAACGCTTGGGAATAACCTGCATTACACCCTTTGTGGGTCGAGCTAAGGACTTTGTTGCACTCCAACCTAAAATTCAAGCCGACCGTGTACTCATCGATCCACCTTGCACAGCACTTGGTGTGCGACCTAAGCTCTATGATGAAACCAAACAGGCGCGAATTCAAAGTACCGCATCATATCAGCGCATGATTCTAGACTCTGCAATCGCCGCCCTTCGCCCTGACGGAATACTGGTATATTCAACTTGCACTTTGACCATTGAAGAAAATGAATTGAACATTCAACATCTCATCAACACCCAAGGATTTACCCTTGAACCCCAAACCCCCTTCATTGGTACGAAGGGTATTGCAGGAGGTTCCGAAGTCAAAGGACTCGTTCAACGTATCTTTCCAGATACTCATGATTTACCGGGATATTTCATCGCAAAACTCAGAAAACCAAAATAACCGAAGTTACGGCGTCCAACCTTCTTTTCCAATTAGGGGCACAAACGCGACCGACATTTGTCGGCGTTCATTCACGGCACCCTTTTTGTCCTTCGAGACAAGCGTGAGTTCCTGCCAAAAATGATGTTTACCAACAGGAATTAGCATCACACCTTCAGGTTTCAACTGCTCTATGAGGGGTTCAGGGACATGCGGGGCTGCTGCTGCCACCATGATGCGATCAAAGGGTGCCTCAGCAGGTAAGCCCAAGGTTCCGTCTCCTTCAATCACCGTTACGCGATCACTATACCCTGAGCGTTCAAGGTTTGCGGTCGCAAATTCTACCAAAGACGATTTTCGTTCAATCGTGAAAACATGCCCAGACGGTGGTTTTCCAGAAGGTGAGACGACTTCCGCAACAAGGGCTGCATGATATCCTGAACCACCACCTATTTCCAACACCGTCATCCCTTCTTCGAGCTCAAGGAGTTCAAGATAAATCAAACACATATGAATGGCTGAAATGGTCTGGCCTTCCCCAATGGGGAGTGGAGTATCCACATACGCATCACGAATCAGATGTTCTGGTAAAAACAGTTCACGTGGAACCGTTCGGTAGGCGCGCATGGTTTCTTCTTTTTTCACAGTTCGGGATGCGATTAACCGCTTCAAGGTTGCCTCCTTTCTTCCACCATCGGGTTTAGGGTTTTCTGAGGTCGTAAAATCACACACCATTCACGTAAAGAAATTCCTGGTTGAAACTATTTGTACTCGCCCTACTAAATATCCCTCTATGGAATCAACTAAACAGACCCGGCTCACCATCAGCGCTCAAGGCCACCCCAATATTCAAGCCACCCACTCATCCACGTTCGAAATAACCATGGACCCACATCTTACCTTGAAAGGGGACTGTATCATCGGTGTGAACGCTTCTCACAGCGCTCAACACCTTGATTCTCTCCTCGGCAGCCTCTTAAGACGCCCGGACACGCAAATTCTAACGAAATTTACAATTGGTGGCATTTCTGAAGAAATTCAAGGGTATGGGTCTCCGTTACTTACACTAACTTCTTCAACTTCATTGGTTTGGCGCACAAGCGATTTCATTGATTCACGCACCGTTGCAATTCATTGCAATAAAGCGGCAAAAGACCTCGACCGACAGCTAGTTGATTCCCTTCAAACTCCCGAAACAGTCCTTCAAGTAACCTTCGTTTTATTTCCGGGACTTAAATGAAGATCTAAAACAACCTGGCTCTCATGGGGTGCAGAGGGACGAACAACACGGGAATTCATGATTTCTACTGTATACCCAAATTCAGCTAGCTGACTCAATACTCTAGTTCCAAGAGTTTCTAAATCGACGGATTCATTTACCACACCATAGAAATGGATTACTCCCCCGCTTACTTTGATTGCCTTAGCAGCGGAATCAAGAAATGAAAATGCGTCATTTGGTAAATTCATAATTACGCGGTCCGCTTTCCCAACTAGTTGGGTCTTGATAATCATTCGGGCATCACCGACAAGGGGAATAATTTCTCCTTTCAAACGATTCAGTTTGAGGCTCTTTTGTAAGCATTGAATGGCTTGGGGATTGACATCGATGGCAAATACTTGTACTTGCTGATGTTTTGTGGCAAGAAGCGCAAAGGGACCGACTCCCGTGAACATATCAACAACAACTTCATCAGGCTGCACTAAAGCAGCCACTCGGTTATGCTCGGTTCCAAGACGTGGACTAAAGTATGTTTGAGTTACATCAATAGCGATTTTGATACCAAACTCCGTGTGAATAGTCTTCCTTTGTTCCTTTCCCGCAATCAATCGTAACGGGCGAAGACGACAGACACCCTCAACACCTCCTTCCTTCGCATACACAGTTGTCACTCGGGGATTGACAACTATTATCGCTTCTCCAATCTGTCCTTCATGGGATGCTAACAGTTCATTCAGCTCAACAATCGCGATTTCACCGATGATGTCCAAAGATTGTGGAAGCCATTGGTGTAACTCCTCAGGTAGAACCCCTCGCAAAGCAGCACTAAGATCTGCTGGTTTACGTGATACGGGCTCGAGGTCTCTCTCCACCTGTTTGAGCTTGGCTGTTTTGTGTTTTAACTCATTGAGTTCGTTTGGAGTGAGTTTTCGGCGAAGAGGAAGAACTAGGGCGGTATTTTCTTTGGTGATAGGAAAATCTGGGTCAAGTAGCTCATGCTTCGCTAACAGCACTCGAAGTTGTTCCCCTAGGCTCTGATCAACCTGGATACACGTTTTTCTCATATTTGGAGCCTACTCTTTCGCAGTAGGAGGAACGTCAATATCCATATCATCCGAGGGTGATTCACGGAATATTTTCACCCGACTCGGTGCAAGGATAACATACCGGTTTCCAAGTTGCCCAATATCACCATCAACACTAATACATACGGCCCGAAGTTGTTCAACGGCTCTTTTAAGTTGGGTTTGTGATTCTGTGCCCTGCTGAATGAGAGGTGAAACATCCATGACAACCATATTGCCTTTTCGCACCTCTTCAGAAATGGGAGTAACATCCATTAGTCCTGTTAGCTCCATGAACCGCACAAACATCGAAGCGGCCTCTAAGCTCGTACTGGGTGTTGCTTCTTTTGTCTCAGCAGTATCCTTATCCTTCTTTTTTCGTCCAAATGGGCTCAAACCGTATCATCCTCCGATAATTCTACAATCCAACGATGAAAGGTGAACTGTAAAAATCCTTCGCCTTATCACTCCGATAGCTCCTTCGATAGCTTCCACAACTGGTCGCCTACATAATGAAGCGTTTCGAGGGCGCGCCCTTTCTTTGATTTTAAAATTACATCGGGAGTTAGCAGCATTCGTCCTACAGCTAATGGAACCAGATTCTTTTGGTCAACAATTACTGCGAGTTCATCAACTGCTAGGTTCTCGTCAAGGCTGAAAATACCTGGTGCCATGACATCAGCACCATTCACAATATGAGGTACGGCTCCCATGTCAACGACAACCTTTGGCAGTTGAATGTTGTCAGTTAATAATGCAGGTAATCCTGGAACTATACCGGATTTAGACCGCAAGAGCCACATTTCGCCTTCAACGAAGTACAACTCAGATTTATTATCCAGTACAAAGCGCTCAACAGGCACCTTACGAGTTGGTGACTCCCTAAGAGCCCGGTGGATGAGATTCGATGTTTCCTCGAAGATTTTCATCAATTCTCGAAGTTCTTTTGTACGGAGGATTGTACGGTGTTTGATGCGCATGAAATTGCACCTCTTCTCTAAATGAGTAGCAAACTTTTTTAAGGTCTCTTAAGCATGCCAGTTGCAATTAGCAGGCAGGAGCTTATACTGTGTCAGAACATCGTCCAATGGATTTACTCGGTCGGTCACTAAACTCACAGGTCCTAGTGAAACTAAAAGATGAAAGAGAACTACGTGGTCGTCTTCGCGGATACGATCAACATCTGAACCTCATCCTCGATGATGCTGAGGATCTTACCGAAAAACCACCCCAAGAATTGGGAACCGTCATTCTTCGGGGTGACAACGTCATCCTCCTCTCTCCGTCAGGGAAAGCCCCTAGAAAGAAATCAGCGAAAAAGAAAAAGTGATGAACAATGGGTAAAGGAACACCATCCTTCGGAAAGAAAAACAAGAAGACCCACATCCGCTGCCGACGCTGTGGACGCCGCTCCTATCACGTCAGGAAGAAACGATGTGCTGCCTGTGGTTTCGGTATAACCAGCCGCATCCGTAAATACAGCTGGGCTCGGAAAGACGTCACCCGAACCCGCCTTGTCTAACCCACTTCAGTGGGCCGGTAGATCAGTGGTAGATCGCCGCCTTGGCAAGCTTCACTCACATGCAGTGTGAAGCCTTAACTGGCGGAGGCCCCGGGTTCAAATCCCGGCCGGTCCACCAATTTATCTTCTGTTTTTATCTTGGTTGACACGAAAACATTAATACCTACTGAGTTATCCCAATGGCTCACACTAACGAGCACACTCTGAGGCTTCTCGCATGTCACAGGCATTTTACTGGAAAAAGTTGGATGATGGTGCGCTCCTCATTATTGCTATTGCAATTTTTGGGCTAGTTCAAATTTACCTTTCCTACCTCGGCGCATACGTCTATCTCATCATCTCATCCCTGGTACTCACCCTGATTCCACTTGGAGTCGTTCTCGTACAAGCTACTGCAACAGCATTACTTGCAGAATTACTTGGCTCTCGATTTTTCCGTTATCATACCCCCCGTGGAACCCCACCAGCTAGCTCCATACGACTCTATCTCCGACGCTTCGCCATTGTGCTTCTTGCCATATTGATTGTGCTTGGAATCTGGGCGGGTTGCTTCTATTTACTTTTCACATATTCTGCCTTCACCCAGATAGCCTACATTGTTGGATATATCGTGTCAAACGTTGGCGCAGCACTCATTGTCCTGATTCTCGTCTATGTTTTAGATTACATACTGGGCTTCTAATCCCAACTCTGACTAACCAACTGTATTCAGTAAGAAGAAGTGGTGCCGACGGCGTGATTTGAACACACGACAACGGGATCTTCAGTCCCGCGCTTTCGGAAACACAGCACATAACCTGTAGGTTAGGCTACTCCCGGGCTAAGCTACGTCGGCAATTGTGGTGGGCCGGCCGTGATTTGAACACGGGACCTCCGCCGTGTCAGGGCGGCGTCATAACCAACTAGACCACCGGCCCAGAGCCGTAGATTATCCACGGGCACTGATTCCAGACACGCGCCTTAATATCTCTTTCCGTGGAACACAAACACCCATACTACCGCAAGGTGCGAACCCACTCATCATGCAATGAGGGTTGTTCAGGAGCACCCGGAACGGCGTGGAATTCAGTTTCCAGTTCCTGCACAATTTGAGCAAGTTTACCCTCCGAGTCAACACAATCAAGGACGCCTTCCTCAAAATCAAAGTTCACCGGCGGGAAACTAATCCGGTGCATTAGGGTGATAAGGGTCCCGTTGAGCTCAACGCCGATTGCATAGATATGCAGGGCACGCAGCCACTGCGCCGGGTTTTCAGCCACATCGCCTTCAACAGGTGCAACGTGATACACCGGCTCAAACGTCACAATAGCTGCCTGACGGGCAAAATTCAGAAATTTTTGGTAACTTTGGACTTCCACAGGGGGAACATATTCCATTTGATCATTCTCCATGAGGCTCTACCTCCGATTAGGTGAGCTCTCCCACCCCATCGTTTCCAGTGGAGCCATGGGGGCTCCAACGTTCGTGGGGTGAACGGGAAACATTGATAACAAATTATACTTATAGACACTTACTTATAAAGTTTGCTATTACCTTGAAAAATTAGATAAAAAACGATAAAAATAGATTAGAAGCTGAGTAAACGGCGTCTACACCCCCTCTTCACTCAGAAATCACCAAAAAGTCAGGTAAAAATCACGAAAAGATCCGAAAATTCGTTGAAGAGATGGTGCGGTCGCCGGGATTCGAACCCGGGTATTCGGCGTGGAAGGCCGAAATCATAACCACTAGACCACGACCGCTTCAAACCGCAGGGGAGACATCGGCTC
>JAEOSV010000242.1 GCA_016840185.1 Candidatus Hermodarchaeota archaeon
AGCCGTTGATGTGGACGACTCATGATTTCAAATAATTCGAAATCGCGTTGTTGCAGCGGACGATTCGGTGTGGTTACGAGGTTGTTATAGATGTCAAAGAAGCGCTGCACCCGTTTTTCGCATTCTTCGGGATTCAGTAACACCGAATAATCCTCGTGGGTTAGCACTTGCTCATTAAGCCGTCCTCTCAGAGCTGCGTACACGGCGAGCCCTTCAAGTTGTGTGGAATACTGAATGGAATCGCCTAAATCATCCAAAGTCTGCAAACCGTCGAGAGTAAACATTGGGTGAATGTGAGTAAAGCCAGCATGGTGGACTTCATGCATCGCGAAAAAGATGAGTTCACGAAGATCACGTTGGAAGAGGGGGTGCCCGAGGTTGAGAAGCGCATCTCCCTGGCTGACAATACCAATATCATAACCCAACATCAAATACAGATGGCTCTCCAATTGCAAACTGGATGGAAGATAGTCTTGTACGTCATTGAGAGCTTTGTCAAGGGGTTGGCGATTGAGTTCAAGATAATCTAAAGCGCCCTGAAGGTGGGAATAATATTCAGGACCCTTATCTTGTTCTTTTTCAAAAATCTCCTTCCAGAATGTAGAGAGGTCTGCATCGGTATTCTGCCATGCGGTAGCATGCGCATGGACCAGTTGGGCCGCAGGATGCTTCATTAGCTTCGAAAACTGGTTATTAGAAGGCTGCTGAAAGTAGGTCAGAACTTCTTCCAGAAAACTAGGATCTACTGTTACTTGGAGTGTCACTGTTAATACGCCTACACTAGTCTTTGTTTAGCGTGGAGTATGCCTTTTACGTTTTGGATTTGCTTACGCGCTTTTTTAGTCGAAAATCGAACTCACCGGTTTCCAAACCATTAAATATCTCATGCACTGAGACAGTATTCCCTTATGGTGAGAACTAATGACTAAAATGAAAATCACGGTCGTGAAACGCTTCCATCCCAAAGACGTGTTTGGCAAAGATTACGTCACACCCAAAGGAAAAACTGCAACAGAATGCCAAAGCTTCAAGGATGGGCAAGAATTCATCTTGGAGAAGCTGAAGATGCCTGAAGGCTTCTGCACATGGGCATGGTATGATCTCTACAAAGATCTCTCTGTCCTCTATTGGGGCGGAAACATCGCTGGCTGGATGGAAGACGGCGTTCAGTACACCGCCTGTTCTGATGGTGTCCGACCCGTCTGCTTCAAGCTCGAACGCCTCGATGACTAAGAACACAATTCAACATACGGTGCTATCCGATGAACGAACTAGCCTTTCGCACATACCTGCTCGAACAAAAAGTCGATCGCGAGCAATCCACCCAATTTATTAGTCACTTGGAGGCAATGCGCGCGTTTCAAGGCACCAAAAGTATTGAACACCTTCCTAAGGGCGCTATTCTACAGTTTACCGAACACTTGGTGCAAACTGATACTGACGCCGTTCTTGATACGCTACGTGCCTTCCTTCATTATGGGAATTTCATCGAAAACTACGATTATGTAGCCGAGGTGTTGGACATCTCGGAAGCATACAACGCGATGGACACGTTGTATGTAAGAGTGGGGGAAGAGTGTGGCGATAAGATCCGCAAGGCAGTGTTTGCTGATATTGACATACCGCCCTTAGGGGTGGATCCCGAAACGAAAAGCGACGTCACAAAAGTTGTGATGCAAAGATTAGAAGCCCAGATTGGCGAAGCAAAAACCGTAGAGTTATTGTCCCCCTGTTTACATGGACGCCCCGATGAACCCAAAGCCCGTGAGGAATTTATACGGCTCAATGATATTGATGCATTCTTGGAGCTGAAACATCAGGAAGTGGTGGACCGATTTCGTCAGCACCGGAAGAACGGCACCCTGGAATGGGCTCAATACGTCGATGATGATGTGGTGACGTATGTTGAGAATACCCTGACAATTTCACCGGGCATTCGCGAGGGCGACAAAATCATCCAAACCAAAGTACCCTTCCAAATCAAGGTGATGCTCGAAGCTAAGGACCCACGAATGAAACGATACTATGCCTGTTACTGTCCATGGGTGCGAGGAGCCATTAAAGATGGAACCGATGACGAGATCTCAGCGAATTTCTGCCATTGCAGCGCAGGATTTACCAAAAAATACTGGGACTATGTATTTGATCAACCCGTGACCGTACAACCAATCGAAACCGCCTTGACGGGCGCTTTTCACTGTAAATTTGCTGTACAAATTCCCAAAGAATATCAAAAAACCGATTCTTAATCCGCTTTCTGAGGTTGGCGTTGAGCCAAACCTAGGATATTCCCATCGGGGTCAAAAAGCGCAGCTAAGACATCGCCCCAAGGTTTTTTCGTGGGAGGATATTTGACCTTAGCACCGAGTTTTTTGAAGCGGTGGAAAGTCTCTTCGATGTTATCGACACGAAACCATAACGAAATCGCACCCGGATATTCGAAATCCGCCTTTTCGACTTTATCGAAGCCCAAATAGATCCCTTGGAGCGGGAAACCCAGATGGTCATCACTATGCCCATGCGGAGGACTCAATTGGAGTCCCTCTTGATAGAATTGCGCTAGTTCCTGCATTCGTGGCGTGGCAATAATTACGGTGTCCAACGTTGCCGTTGGAAGAGTTTTATCGTTCATGTAAATCCTCCTGAAAACCCTGTTAATTGGTTAGGTGGGAGCATAATAACAGCGTTTTGGCGAGTCGACCTTGCCCTCTTTTTTCAATGATTTCATCGCCTTAGAGACGACGTCTTTGGCGAATCCCGTGAGGTCCGCAATTTCACCAGGGCGAAGGGGTTTACCCGCTTCTTTCATCGCTTTCACGAGTGTATCTTCATCACTCAAAGTTTTCACCTACGCGTTACAATGGTAAGGCTTCTGCCTTTATATTTCGAGGGGGATAAGAGGTAAGTTAATTATCAAATTGCACTTGGGTTGGCTATGCAGAAAGTGAAAGAGTCGGTGGTGACCAAGTATCTGCTCCACAAACAACATCTGTTGGAGCCCGCTCTAGCGGATACGGTACTCGAGGTTGTCAACAGCATCATTGCTTTGCATGCCACCAGTGCCAGCACACCTTACCTCTCCCTGTTTGCGCGGATGAAACAGTTCCAACGGGGGTTGCTGGATCGGGAATTATATGCGAACCGAAACTTGATTCGCATGCACACCATGCGTCGAACCCTGTTCATTCTGCCAACATCCTTGGCCCCAATGGTGTTTCAAGCCACGCGGGTACCCGAAGATCAGAGTTTTGAGCAACTCAAGGTGTGGAGTATTCCCCACTCCGAATATCAGCGCATTGCCGATTCAGTATTTGAAGTGCTAAAAGATGGCGCTCAGCCCCTCCGAATAATAAAGCAGGCGATGTCGTCTGGGCTAGTTCGCACCATTGAACTGCCGGTGGGGAAAAACGTATCACGGATGACCAACGTGAATGTTGTCTTGTCTGTGTTGATGCTGCAAGGAAAGGTGTTCAGTGAGAAGTTTTCAGATCCCATTCTGACCCGTCATGCGAACCGTTATGCCTTGACTCGCACCGTGTATCCCCAACTAAAACTCGAATCCGTAAGCCCAGAAGAGGCCTTGGTTCAACTAGTGAAACGCTATATTCGTGCGTTTGGCCCTGTCACCGAACAGGATGCAGCATGGTGGATCGGGCTAAGTAAAGGAAAAATATGGGCCATATTGGCTGCACTTGAACCAGAGCTCTTACCAATCCAAATCAAAGGGACCACGAATGAGTATGTGATGTTAGAATCAGATTATACGACCATGAAGCGATTCAAAGGACCCAGATCGCTCCCGGTTCTACTACTCCCGTACGAAGATCCCTATCCGAAGGGCTATCAGCTCCGCAATCGTTTAGTAAAACCAGACCTTGAGACGCAAGTATACATTGGTGGTGAAGCTCAACCCACCGTCTGGGTCAATGGACAAATTGTCGGTACTTGGAATCGGGTCTTTGAGAAGCCTGGTGACCCACTGGAAATCCAACTGCTTCAGCGCATTGGACGCGGGGAGAAGACGGCCCTCGTGAACAAGGCTCATGCCATGATTCAAATGATGACCGGCA
>JAEOSV010000243.1 GCA_016840185.1 Candidatus Hermodarchaeota archaeon
GGAACCAAATCCGATCTTTGCGAGGAATCTTTCGCATCTCGTTCGCAAGGATAGTTTTCTCTTCCGGACCTAGTCCCGGAATCTTATCCAGTTCTGTCATGATGTCTTCTTCAGTGGCCGTGATTTCTTCGATTTCTTCTGTAGCGGGAATCATAGCTGGTGTGGCGGCAACGCCAACGGTTGCCATTGCTGTGCTTACTTTGTCCTCCATGGTTATACTACGATCACGGAAGCGTTTCATGTCTTTTTTGCTCAAAGAATATGTTTCATCTTTTTCGATGGTCTTGATGAGTTTCCGCATTCGGCGAACTTCCCAAGGAATCGAAAGAACACGCGCCCACAACGACCATCCAATCAGAATGAGAGCAACCAGTACACCAATTGTTATGCCACCAAAAATGGCAATGGTATCGGTTTGACTGAACTGGAAATTCATTATGAAGTTAACATAAGCTTCTTGCAGATATTGTTCATCTCGAAGCCAATTTTCTTCAAGTTCAATAATCAAGTTGCCACTACCCGGTGATGTGCACAAAACAGTCAGATAATAAATGCCTGGTTCATCACCTTCTCCCCAAGTGTCCCAAAGGATTTGCAGACCAAAGATTGATGAATCATCTATCGTAATGTTCGCCCTCGTAAAACCACGGAGACCAATCCCGTGCCAAGAATCACTAACAGAAATTTCCAATTCGTATTGTCTTGGTGATAAAAACGTATTCACTTCAAATGAGTTCCCAAGAACATTCTCGTTGAGGAGTTCAATATTCACTGGCACTAATGTCGCAACTAGGGTTCCTCCCGCTGAAGGAATATCATAACGAGGTAATTCGAAAGTTATTGATAGTGATTCTTCTCCTCTGACCGGAATAAGGAGTTCAGCAATCCAAAGTCCTGAATATGGATCATATTCGAAATCACTGCCATAATTTCCGAACCTTAGGGTTCCTCCAGCTTGAGTTGAATTGGTAATTATGGTGTCATCGACGCTGTCAGTAAAGTTCACATAAACAATCAGAATATCTTGAACGGGAACTCTCCATATAGGATCTTCAAGATTGATAGATGAATTATATCGAGTTCCGCCTATATCTCGATAGGATTCGATTTCGATAATTGTTATTTCTGTAGGTCGAGGTAATATTCGAATTTGGATATCTTTACTCGCAAATTGATAACCAACTTTTTTACCAGTGATCGTGAATCCATAGGTTTGTGTTCCCACTCCAGTAAAGTTAGATATCGTAATAGAGTACAATCCAGGAGTACCTGTTTCAATTAAGAAGCCATCGCCGCCAGCCCAAGAATATGTGATAACTGACTCATTGATGCCAGGGTAACTTGGATTTGGAAAACCAGTCCAAGTATCAGTGTAGGCTATAGATATGATAAAAGCTTCATTCCAATAAATCTCAGACACTGATGAAACGATATCAATTCTCGTAGTGATTTCCCTTAAATTAGCATTAAAGGTTTGAACTCGTTGTAACGTATCATTGGATGTGGCTGTGATATATATTGTCCAAGTAGCGATCTGTAAATCAGTTGTAGGTATTGTCGCATTATAGATGCCTTCGTACCAGTGTACAAATGTTCCAGTTTGATTTTCAACTGTCCAACTTACTAAGGCATTGGTAATCCCAATGCCTGATGCGAAGGATGTGAAATTCGCAAATACATCTATCGGTGTACCTCTTACATCATCGAATGCTGTTTGGTTCATGTATTGCCCTATCATTATTTCAAGTTCAGTAGTAACTGGTGCAACCTGTAATTGATACGTTAGTTGGGTGTCCTCATGATTCGCTAGTATCGCTTGAATTCGAATTCCGTAGGTAATGGCATGTCCCATGTTAGTATCAATTGTAAAAGTCCAATTGCCTCCCCCCATTGATGAGAGTGGGAACCAGCCACTTCCTAGTGCATCCCAATTGTACTCGACAGTAGCAGTGTCGTAAGCCTCACCCCAATAGTTTTCTAAATATATTATCACGGTAACAATTTCAGTAAATTGAACTGTGCCTGCTGGTGTCGTAAATGGGTCGGAAATGGGAGTTGGTGTGCTCAGAATATGTTCTAAAATCATGGGAAGTCTTTGGACGGATATCGGGACAAATCGAGTTTGATTGACATGAAGGAATTTTTCAGCAATAATTGCTACATCCGTTGTTCCAAGTAATAGGGTTGAGGTGTCAAGGGTAATATTCCAAGAGCCATCAATTAATGGGTAGGTCGCTAAAATTCCGACACCACTTGCATCCCATATATCTGGATCAATTCGAATTGATTCATGGTCTTCATCGGTTAGCCAGACTGTAATATTGACATCTTGGTTCCAGTAAATCGTACTGGGAAGTTGGTAGTCAAGGAACGTACTGATAGCACGAACTCGCCCTGCAACGGTTGAACTTTGGGCGGCATAAAAGGGTTCAAGGTCTGTAGGCCAAGACATTGTCACACTGAAAACGTACTGCTCAACAGTTGGGAAGTAACTCGAGTATAGCGTGACATTATAATCCCCGTTACCTAAATCAGTAACATCCCACATTGATGTGTTGAAACCTGGAATATCAGAACAGTCAATTGTTAATGTTACGTTACCTGTTGAATTATGAATGCCTGTTCCACTGAGTAGCTGATAACGAAGAAGTATGTACATATTATCTCCAAATGGAGTAGTTTCGGGTGGAGTAGGAATTAGTTCGGTTTCTTGTCCAAGAATGTAAGCTAGAAATGTACTGGTAGCATTTGCATAGTAGGGTGGGTTGTCACCCCAAGTCACGTTAACGCGGAACTCAAAATTTACATTCACAATTCCGGGTGCAGATGCGTTGAATCGGATTTCATAATCGTATCCGACACCGCCATAGGGGAGAATCCAATACCAGGCTGAATTATAGGGAGTATCACTTGTTGCATCAATCAGAGTAATATTTACATTCATTCCAGTTATGCTCATGCCTCCACCGGTAAGGTCAATATAGTTCAAGAAGACTGTAACGTTTTCGATGTATCCAACATTGCCAGGCAGTGTGTGATCAAGTTCAGTTGCTCGTTCTACTATCATTAAGGTTGTCGTATCAGTTTGTTCTTCAAACCAGAGAGGAGATTCGGGACGATTGATATTGATGATAATATCCCACGAGCCTAAGGCCGGTACACCGCTGGAATTGAGAACTATTCGGTAATGACCGTCACCGTCGAAATAGCATGTCCAGAATCCTGTTGGATCCCAACCGATTCCTGTGACTGAGAAGTATGCAAGGCTGTCATCAATCCCAAGTAAATCGTATTGGCTGAAGTCATCACGAACTCTGTATTCAAGTGATATTGTCAAACTAGTGTTATAGGGTGCTGGATTGATGGTACCCCGGATTAGTTCAGTTTCCACGGTTCGAACTGTAAAAGACATTGACGTAATTCGTGCATCACGGAATTGTGGCTCACCACTGATGATGTCAATCCTTATTCGATATGTTTGAATTGCTGTGACAGCTGTCTGGAAGATTCGGATTCGATAAACTTGGTCACCCGCATCCCATGTCCAGTTGTAATCGCTTCCTGTTAGGATGAATCCATCTAAGCCTTCTAGTACTATATCACTTGAAGAATTAATTAGGTACCCATCGTGAAGGCTACTTTCTCCATCTAATACATTATACTCAACTTCAATGAGAACATCATCAAGGTAAGGTGTACTTGGAACCTGTGTATAAGTTAGTGATGTAATTAATTTCCTAACTGTAAAGGTTACTACCAATGTTCCATTGCGATATTCAGATGCTTGGTAAATTCGTAGGGTGAATGGGTAGTCACCGGGTAAACCAAGTTCACTACTGCTAATGGTAACAAGGTATTCTCCAAATCCTTGAAAAGTTACTGAGTAAGCTGTGGGTGCGAGGTCATCAATTGTTATTGCGGCTCCATTCAGCGGATCATTATCTTGGTAGCTCTCAGGATCTTCAATGTAATAGTAGACAGTCACATTGGCGTCTTCATCCCAGGGTACTTGGTTTAGTGGATCACGAATGAAGGATGTGGCTAATGGTCTTATTGTTGCCCTTGTTTCTGTGAATGCACTTTTGTACTCTGTAAATGGAGTCACGACGATTCGAATATCATGAAGCCCTAATGTCCAGCTGCCTGATACGAGGGGAATTTCATAAATTCCAGTGGATATGTTCCAGGCTTGAATCCAGTTTGTACTATTGAAAATTGTATCAGGATATCCCGATACCTCGATTCGGATGCTATAGATTTGTCCATCTAATCGTATGTCGCTATCACTGTCGTTTACGTAGACTCGAATTATTGTATCATTGGCAAATGGAATATTGGGTATGGGATCAACATCAACCACAATATTGCGTTTTCTTAAAATGACAAGCACAGTGTCGAAGACTATCTCATATTTGTCGGTATTATCGGGAAAGAGAGTTACTGTGAGTAGGTGTGGTTGAAGACTCCAACCTGTTGTGGATATTTCAGGATTGAAGTCAGTTGTATGATTCATGGGTAGGTTTGGATAACTAGTTGCATTCCCTTCAATGCCAATGTTATTTAGGTCACCTAGTGGAATTAATGCATCGAGATCTAAATCGTACCATTCAATGTAAATGGTAAAGCTACCACCAATTGGTACAGGACTTGGCGGGTTGGCAATGACATTCACACGATGTTTACGAATAACAACAATGACACTCCCAATTGCATCACTATAAGATCGAGTTGGTGCTGTTACTGCATATACAGTAACGTTGAGTGTATAGCCTGCATTCAGGGTCCAGCTACTAGTTTCGAGAGTAAAACTAAGACTACCAAAGGTTTGGTCACCGCCCACCGGGCAATCGCTCACTATAACCTGAAACAGTTGGGCTCCAGGAACACTCGCCCCTGTATCCAAATCCGTCCAGGTGACGATTAAATCTGTATCTAATTCTAAGGGTGTTGGTGCAGGGGTTTGTACTGAAATCGATGTGTAATGAATTCGAATTACAACGGTAGTTGAGGAGCTGCTTCCTTGATAATTGTTATTCGAGGCACTCGTAGTTACTGTCAGAATATAGGTCCCGACGCTCCAGGTGTCGGTGTTGAGGGTGAAGCTGAGGGTGAGGAAGGTTTGGTCGCCACCAACAGGACAGTTGGAAACGACTACCTGCTGCAAGTTGCCTCCAGGAACTGAACTTCCTCCTTGATCTAAGTCTAACCAACTTACAGTAACTACTGTATCAAAACCAAACGGTGTTTGTTGTGGTGGAGTGACTACGGTTTGTGTTTGATGGCCTCTAATGGTTATAGTTACTGGTCCATTTCCGGGTTCATAGTTAGTGTTCCCGTATACCCAGACTGTAAGGCTGTAGGTGTTGACGCTCCAGGTGTCGGTGTCGAGGGTGAAGCTAAGTGTAAGGAAGGTCTGGTCACCCCCTGGTCCGCCCGAAACTGTCACGTTGAGCAAATTGGTTTCCGAAATAGTGGTATCTGTATCGACGTCTCGCCATGTTACGGCTAGGTCTGTGTCAGAGCCCCATGGTGTTTGGGCAGGGGGATCAATAGTCACGCTAACATAGTGGGCTCGAATGGTGACTGTGACTTGGTAGCTCGCTACTTGATATTGCTGTGGAGCCATGTCGGGAAAGACTGTGAAATTAAGTGTATATTGACCTACACTCCAGGTGTCGGTGTTGAGGGTGAAGCTGAGGGTGAGGAAGGTTTGGTCGCCACCCACCGGGCAGTCTGTGATGGTGACATTGTCAAGATCTCCAATGTTGACAAGAGTACCGGTATCTAAGTCCCTCCAAGTTACTGAGATTTCTGTACCTTGTCCCCATGGTGTTGGAGATGGTGTAGGAACAACTACTTCGACGCGATGAATTCGGATAACAACGGTGACGCTTCCCCAGGCATCACTATAGGCTCGTGAAGGTGCTATTATTGCATATACTGTTACATTAAGTGTATATCCAGTACTGATAGACCATCCACTGGTGTCGAGTGTGAAGGTTAAACTACCGAAGGTTTGATCGCCGCCAACAGGACAATCTGAAACAACGACTTGGAATAATTGTCCTCCAGGAACCGATGTTCCAAGATCAAGGTCGGTCCAAATGACCGTTAATTCAGTATCGAAGCCCCATGGTGTCGGATTTGGGGATTGTACGGTTGCACCTGAATAATGTATCCGGATGACAACCGTTGTTGTGGAACTACTTCCAAGGTAGAGATTATTGGACGCTGTGGTGGTCACAGTAAGAATATACGTGCCAACGCTCCAGCTATCCGTGTCAAGCGTGAAACTAAGGGCACCGAACGTCTGGTCACCGCCCACCGGGCAATCGGAAACAACTACTTGGAGTAAGTTGCCTCCTGGAACTGGATTACTACCTTGATCTAAATCAAGCCAGCTCACCGATATTGATGTATCAAACCCAAAGGGTGTTTGTTGAGGTGGTGTAACAACAGTTTGAGTTTGATGACCACGAATGGTCACACTAACCGGACCACTATTTGGAACATAATCCACTGTACCATATACCCAGACTGTTAGGCTGTAGGTGTTGACGCTCCAGGTGTCGGTGTCGAGGGTGAAGCTGAGGGTGAGGAAGGTTTGGTCACCACCCGGACCCCCTGTCACAGTGATGTTGTCTAGGTTCGGTTCTGTTATAATGGTGTCTGTATCGACGTCTCGCCATGTTACGGCTAGGTCTGTGTCAGAGCCCCATGGTGTTTGGGCAGGGGGGTCAACAGTAACGCTGACATAATGGGCACGTATTGTTACAGTTACAGTATAACTTGCTATCTCATACTGCTGTGGACTCATATCAGGATAAACAGTGACATTCAGTATGTATTGACCAACAGTCCAAACATCAGTGTCAAGTACGAAGCTGAGGGTACCGGATGTTTGGTCACCGCCCACTGGGCAATTGGAAATTGTAATATTATCAAGGTTAGCGCCACCAATGGTTGTTCCAGTATCAAGATCCCTCCACGTAACCGACATTGCGGTGTCAAAACCCCAAGCGGTGGGTGCAGGTGTAGATACGACGACTTCGGCTCGGTGAATACGGATTACTACGCTGACACTTCCTGAAGCGTCACTATATGAACGCGAGGGAGCGGTAATGGCATACACCGTAACATTGAGTGTATACCCTGTGCTTATTGACCAACCTGCAGTATTCAAAGTGAAAGTTAGACTCCCGAAGGTTTGGTCGCCACCAACGGGGCAATCAGAAACCACAACCTGAAGGAGTTGCCCTCCAAGGACATCACCGCCTACGTCGAGGTCGGTCCAAATGACTGTGATTTCGGTGTCCATGCCCCATGGTGTTGGATCTGGAGGTTGTACAGTGACCCCAGTATAATGGATGCGTATTACAACATTGACAGTTGTACTGTCACCTTCATACCACCCAGGTGGATTAGCAGCATTAAGCGTCACTGTCAAGACATGAGTACCGACGGACCAGCTAGAGGTGTCGAGGGTGAAGGAGAGAGTACCAAAGGTTTGGTCACCTCCTACAGGGCAGTCTGAAACAACAATATTGGTCAAGTTGCCTGGAATGTTGCCTCCTGCGTCGAGGTCTATCCATTGTACAATGATTGGCGTGTCCTGTCCAAGGACAGTTTGTGCTGGAGGATCGACGATAGCTTGACTTTGGTGTGATTGAATGGTAAAGAAGAGTGTTCGTTCGGCTCCTTCGAAGACATCATTTGTATCATCAAGAGTGATGTATAATTCGAAAGTTGTAACCTGGGTTATATCTGTCGCATAGATGGTAAGTTGGTATTCGCCAGAACCAAGGTGTAGCCATCCAAAAGTACCCAAACCTGAACCATTTAGTGTACAACTCACTTCAGAGCTGTCGATAGTTATGATTCCAGATTCATGATTATTACTACTCGCCGGGTCATCTACTTCGTAGAATAATATGATGACCATATCGTTACCCCAAGGTTGGGGAGAAGGTGGATCATATGTGATTGTTGAACGGAGTTCACGAACAGTAAAGGCAATTGTTCGCTGAGCAGCGCTAAACATATCGTCAGCTGGGTTGGCTTGAATGACCAGATTATAACTTTTGATTGCGGAAATGCGTCCACTAGAGGCTAAGAGTTGTAATGTGTACGAGCCACTTCCGTGATTAGTTAGAGTATAGTTTCCCGTTTCAGTCAGAAGAGTTCCATCAAGTGTAACTGAAAAAGCTGCACTTCCAATTCCTTCACCATCATGGTTGGTACTTTCAGGATCACTCACATTTAGAGTAAAGTCAATAATCACATCCTCTTCCCATGGTACTGAACCTGGTGGTGTATAGATGACTGTCGTGGAGATTTCTCGTATTACAATTGTGAGAACCAAAGTCTGGTTTTGATAATAATTAAGGTCTGCTTGGATTGCAAGGGAATATGTACCAGGAACCAGTTTATCTGTGGTATCCACTGTTAGATTGTACCATCCTGCGGTTCCACTGGGTGTAACCACAGTACTGGCCCATCCAGTAGTGGTAATCGTGGCTCCAGTGACACCGGTGTCGTTGTAGACATCCCAATATTTAACTTGGACAATGAAAATTTCGTCATAGGGGACAGTTAACCCGGGTGACTCGGGAGATGTAAGAGAGGTTCCGCCTCGGATAAAGAGGTTAATCGACGTGCTTTGTGAATCGAAGTACGTTTTAGTGGCATTAATGTTCAATACGAAATTCCCTGGGTCTAGCAGGCTTTTGTTAATTTGTGCCTCATAGTATCCACCAGAAGCATAGAAGCTAATAGGATTACCAGCAACGATTCCGTTTACAGTTGCCCCTGTAATAGGTAGATTTGTGTCAGTATCCAAGAATTGGACACGTGGATAGAAGTTACCCGTATCCGCATAGGTGACCAGCATATCAGGTTCTTCAGGAGTTAACGAGGTGGCATGTTCTATACTGATAATTTTTGATTGAAAGCCTGAGGAGGTGATGGAATAGGTGTTACCATCGTCGTAGCTGATGCAGAGTGTATATTCTCCGGCTGTGTATGTGGTTCCATCGGTGAACTGAATATTTGGGAAATTGACAGTAGTACTAGTGACGGTTTGGGATAAATTATTAACAGGATATCCTGTGGGGTCGTAGAGTGTTAGGTTGGCTTGTCCTGAAGAAACCGAGAGCGTGGCTTCTGTTGTTAATGTTGATGGACTGCCAGGGCTAATGCGGAAGGTATCAAAATTCGTGGTTATGGATGAAACACGGTTTGTAGAGGTGAGGGTGAAGTTCCACCAACCATAAACATCATTTACGGCTGAGGTGGAAAGTTCGAAATGCGTGGAAGTAGTCGTGACGGCGCTTGTACGGTCATTGAAGAGGGCATCAGTCACATTATTCAGGGCCCAAGTTTCTGTGGCTGGGCGAGTGATGGTAAGATTGTAGTTTTCAAAGAAATAGGGTTGATACGCATACACCCACGTGGTCCAATAAACGGGTGTATTATTTCTTGCTACAAACTGCGTTCCATCTGGACCAACCTGTTGTTCTGTTGTTGCATCTTTTGTGATGTATAATGTTAGATCATAATCAAAGCTTACTAATCGTGCATCATTATCAGTTGCTTCCCAATGGGCAAGAACTTCTTCATGGAATGTAGTAGGATTCGCCCAAGTTCCAGAAACGGAATATGTTCCAACGCCATAATCTGCGGTTTGAGCAATTGTGGTGTTCATCGTCAAGTCAAGCCAGGTATGGTTTGGATTGACTTTTCCTCGAACTTCTAAGGTAACATCATCAAAATCAAGTGCCCAATATTCATAATCCCATGCAGATTGAACACCGGTCCAAGAGAGACCCAGTTTGACTTCAATAATTTCAGGAACTGACCATGTGAGTAAATCATCATAAGGTATTGAGATATTCAAATTATACCATTGTCCGTTGTTTGGACAGCGTTCATCAAGGAGCTGTCGATAAACAATCCCAGCAACCTCAGTATAAATTACAAGACGACCTCGAGCTCCACTAGAACCTCCAAGGAGATTCACACGGACTCTAAAGGTTAATTTTGCATATTCTGGGGCATCACGTTGAATGTCAATGGAATTATTACAGACAATATATTGCGAGGCATTCCAGTCGTATCCACTCCACCATTCAATCCATGTTCTAAATCCGTTTCCTGAATAACCATAACCTGATCCCCAAAGGGTTCCATAAAATGGGTTTGTAGCATTATCTGGTGGATCAATGAAACTAGCATTATCCCACTCTATACCAATAGATTCAAAATTACCGTTTTCTTGGCTCCCTTGTATGAAATAGGGTTGGTCATAGAGGTTGTAGACGTTCGCATCAAGTTGATAGCCAGTCCAGCCAGCGGGTAATCGAATTTCACCATATTCGTCTTCGCCATAATCAAAGTCGGATACCTGAAGTGAAAGGTTGGAACCTTGGGCGTATTCAGTGGTTGATAGTGTTGTTCCTATCCCTTCATACTGATATTGTCCCTCTGAATAGATAGGGCCTTCAGGGGGTGGGATTGGTGAACTTTGTCCTCCTATTCCTGGATTGGAATCAGTAGATAATGGAGGGGCTTCATTCGCTTCACTCAAATGAGGTGAAGGAATTATCCCTTGAGGGAAGGCGAAGGAGAAAAGAAAAATAGCTAATAAGAAGCCTAAAATGATGGGTTTTCGGTTCATGAATTTCGACCCCGGGGTGCACGGTATCTTGCAAAAGCGGAACCTCCAAAGCTTATCCGGTGGATGTTGTTCCGTTGTGAACTATACACACTTTTTTTGGATAACGAAGTTGTCCGCTTTCCGTAACCAAACCGCAAAGAACGGAATATGTGACGTTTTAAATACGTTTATCTGGTTTGATAGTTATTTGATTAGACGTTGTTTGCTATAAATGATTAAAAACACAGACTCTCCAAACCAGTCCAATTGGAGCACTTTTTTCCATTTTTTTGTATTCTTTTCTTTTTGTGACCACGAATCTGGTCAGATTTTCACAGATATTATATGTACGCTGACCACACCCAATGAATACTGAGGATGAATCTCCCTTATTCATCACCAGAACTGGTCGGGGAACGGCCTGTGAAATCAACGAATGTGAGTCGAATAGCATGACCGATGCACTGGATCTTGAAATTATTGAGGGTTATCGGAAGAACCTAGCGAAACCGATGGCTGCGATGTTTAATTCCTGGGATGAGCTGTGGCCTGGTGGATTCAACCAGGGTGTCCCCTCCACATCGGAAAGGGTGGATAAGGATTTGGGCTCCCAACGCGCGATTGCTCAGCTGATTGCTCTGGATAAGACGACGAATGAAACGGTGGGTTATTGTTCCTTGTTACAGCATTGGCGGGATAAGGAAGCGGCTTATATTGGGATTCTGGGGGTTTCGCCTCAAGCCTTGGGGAAGAAAGTGGGCAAGCGGCTCTTGTTACGGAGTATGGAGATAGCCACGCAGAAGGGCTTTGAACGTGTTGACCTGCACACTTGGGCAGGGAACCTCCGGGCTGTACCTTTGTATAAGAAAATGGGATTGATGTGGGATCCGGAAGGTGAAGGAGTCCACCTGCGAGGATACATTCCTGGAATCCTGCAGCATCCGCTGTGTGCTCACTTCTTTAACGTCCATGATGTTCCCCTTGGATGGTATGAATTCCAGCAACGGGATCTTGCCCAAGCGCCGGACGATATGCAGCAGAATGGCATGAAAGTCTTTTCGTATTCTTTCCAAGCTGACTCAGATGAGTTGCAGGTTACGGTTGATCGATATGCCAGTGCCATCTCCGGGGTCGATTACACAGTTGATGACCAGCGGTTGAAGGTGAATGCTCGGGTAAAAGATCATTTGGTGTTTTGTGGGATTCCATCTGAATATATCCTTGAAGTGGAAAACGAACTTTCTGAAGCCTGTTCGGTGTCAGTTCAATTGAAAGGCTTTTCGGGATTGCATTTTCAGAACAGTACTGAGCATTCGTTGGTTATTCCTCCGAATGAATCCACTGCGATTGTAGTGCC
>JAEOSV010000035.1 GCA_016840185.1 Candidatus Hermodarchaeota archaeon
AATACTGAAACATTGCGAGGCTACACGCCACAAAGCCCTTCAAATTGTAACGCTTCTTGCTCAAAAAATCCAAATTAATCAACAATTACTTGAGATTGGGGCATTACTTCATGATATTGGACGCGCGAATGTACACGATATAACGCATGGGTTTATTGGTGGGCAAATTTTACTCCAACACAAGTATCCCGCTAATGTAGTGTTAATTGTAGAAAGACATGTTTTAGGAGGATTTTCTGCCAATGAAGCTATCGTTTTGGGACTTCCACGACGTGATTTTGTTCCTATAACGTGGGAAGAAAAGATTGTGTGTGTTGCTGACAAACTGGGTGTATTCGAATGGGATGGAATTCTTGAACCACAAAAGTGGCTAACCGAAGTAGACAATCGGTTTGCTAGGTTAGAGAAACGCTATGGGATTAGTGAACCATTTCAATCATCGATGCAGCGAGCTAAGCGGTTTACTATGGAGTTAATGGCTTTGGCTATGTCAGAGTGAATGTGGGAATCAGGGGTACAAAATCATTGAAAGCATTGGTGGGTAAATTAACAAAGCACAAAGCATGATTATTGCTGCAGTTAATAGTGGCACGGTGATATTGTCAAGACCTGCGGGGCTCAATCCTTCAATTAGCGTTGCGGACAACGCACAAATGAAACCTAAAATTGCTATATGCCACACATTAAAAATTGGCAGGCCACCGGTAGCAAAGAAGTCTAAAACACTCCAGCACATCCATGCTCCCAGAAAAGATGCTAGAAAAACCGCAATGGATCCCTCAATACTTCTCGTTGATTTTCCAATTGTATATTTATGCTTACCAAATTTTGCACCGATAATTGGAGCAATACCATCCCCAAGATACATTGTCGTAAGCGCCATCGCCCCTAGGACAAAAAATGGGGTAAGTGAGGGAATTAATGTAAAGATTGAGACAAGGATTGTTATTGATATGGCATACAGAAATGGACCCCAAATGTGTCCTGAGAGATAGTCTTCTTCTCGGGCCATAACTTCGAACATGGTTTTAAGACTCTTAATTGGGCTTTTTGGAGAAGCAAGGAAAATGAGAATCACAAAGGAAACAGCCACAATTATTGCAGCCCATGAATGTGTATAGAATGGAACTGTAAACACCGAGAAACCTGCGAATAGGTGAATAAATTTGCGAGTCATCGCTGGTGGATAATTACGCCATCGCCTAAGCCCTTCTCCTACAACTAGAACTGCGATAACCCAAACAAAAGCAATAGCCAGAACAATCAAATCTATTGGTGAGGGGAAGGGTTGTTGCATACGGTCACCAGCTGTTAGCGTCTCGCGTCTTATCCTTTCATCTATTTATAATCGGTGGGAGCCATCAAAGATGCTTTAAGGTGAGAGGTGATTCTATGAATATAATGGATCAAGGTGCACGTGAAAACTTACTTCGAAGTATCGCTGGTGAAATCACTCTCGCTGAGAATCCTGGGCGAGTAATGCGTAAATGGCGAGAGCAATTTAGTGTGGCTCAAAATGAGTTGGCGCTTCATCTTGGAATCTCCCCCTCCGTAATTAGTGATTACGAAAGCGGAAGAAGGAAATCCCCTCGAGTTGAAACAATCCGAAAATTCGCTGAAAGCCTCATCGCAATTGATGAAACACGGGGAGGTCAAATCGTCAAAGCTTTCAGTAGGTTACTTGGTCAAGAAATTCCCTCAGATATTCTCTTAGATATACGTGAGTTTCCTGCTGCAATCCCTGCAAAACTACTCACCGAACATCTTGAATGTAAAACTGTGGTCCAAGACGTAATTGAAGATCGCGAGATTTTTGGATATACGACAATTGATAGTCTTCGTGTGATTCTTCAACTTTCACCTGAACAAATGCTCAAACTCTATGGTGCCACTCCACACCGGGCAGCTATCTTTACTCGGGTAAGTACTGGACGGTCTCCAATGGTTGCCATTCGCACATCACAAATGGGATTAGGGCCAGCTGTTCGTCCCTCGGTTATCATCCTTCATGGCCCTAAAAAGGTGGATCCTGTTGCCTGTAAAATCGCTGAAGTTGAGAAAATTCCCCTGTACTTATCCCCACTAAAAGAAACGGAAGACCTTGTTCGAAAACTTAGAAACTTCAAACCTGAGGTGTAAATCAAAAAGTGCATGCTCTCTATTTTGTTGGTACTGCTGGTTCCGGAAAATCAACCCTTACTCATACATTCGCCCGATGGTTACGCGATGCGAAACTTAGTGTAGGTACAGTAAATCTGGATCCGGGTGTCTTACAACTTCCTTATGGACCCGATATCGACGTTCGCGATTTTGTCTCTCTACAAGGCATTATGGAACAATATAATCTTGGACCCAATGGGGGATTAATTGCTTCCATCGATCTCATTAGTGCACATCTTGAAACACTTCAAGAAGAAATCAAAGATCTTGGTGTTGATTTTTTACTGTTCGATACGCCGGGTCAAATTGAGCTCTTCGCTTTTCGTGAAACGGGTCCCATAATAGTGTCTAGCTTAGGTGAAGAGAGTCGAATGCTCATCTATCTAGTTGACGCGGCTTTGGGAAAAACTCCTGCGGGACTTATATCATCTCTCCTCTTGTCAGCATCAGTTCTCGTACGATTCAATCTACCTCATCTTAATGTCTTATCTAGAGCTGATCTTCTTAATGAGGATGATTTGGAGCAATTAACAAACTGGCTGGACGACAGTGATCAACTAATATATGCGCTCCAACAGTCTCGAAACGAATTGCAGGCTGAACTCTCAGGGGCGTTGGTTAACGCCATCCATCGAATCTTTTCGGGACTTGAAGTAGTGCCTTTATCTGCTAAGAATATGGAGACTCTTGATTTACTGTTCTCTCATGTTTCGAATACATTAACCGGTGGAGAGGGCTTTGAAGCGTTTCGATAATTTTGTTCTACTAAAAGGTTTTAATTTGATATGTCTTGATGTATGCATCACTCGGTGAATTCAATGTCTAAAGTCGACGACATTATCTCAAATGCGCGGTCTGAAAATCGTACATATCTCTTGGAACATGAATCTAAGACAATAATGCAAGAATACAAACTTCCAGTAACCCGATTCAAAATTGCCGAATCAGAAGATGCAGCCGTCAAAGCAGCAGATGCCATTGGATATCCTGTGGTCCTGAAAATTTTAAGTCCTGATGTTATTCACAAAAGCGATGTCGGTGGTGTTCGAATTAACGTCAAGAACGCAACCGAAGTCCGAGAGGGGTATCAGACCATAATCACCAGCGTAAAGAAACATAAAGAGAATGCGCGAATCAGGGGTATTTTTGTAGAGGAATTTGCGCCGAAAGGTATTGAAGTAATAATCGGAGCGTTAAAAGATCCTCAATTCGGTCCTGCGCTTATGTTTGGATTGGGTGGTATTTTTGTCGAAGTGCTAAAGGATGTGAGTTTTCGAGTCGCTCCAATCACGAAATACGATGCGCAGGAGATGATTCAAGAGATCAAAGGGTATCCTATTCTGACTGGGATTCGTGGACAAGAAGCTCGGGACATCAAGGCGTTGGTGAACATTTTACTACAAGTCTCAAAGCTAGTAATGGACCACCCGGTTAT
>JAEOSV010000244.1 GCA_016840185.1 Candidatus Hermodarchaeota archaeon
ACTGCTTTTTATTGACAAACTGATGAAAACGCGAGATGACTGCGCGGTAGTGTTTCTTGGTGGCGGGGCGGAGATTAGGGTTGGCGAGGAACTGCTCCAACATACAGTATTTAGGGCTTCCCTAGTGAATATGTGTTATCTTTGAGTATTGGCATATATGTCTTCGTTATCTGCCATTTGAATTTCTTGCTGAAGTACCAAGCGATTATTCAGGTAGCGCAAAGTAGGTTTTGAATTGGCAATGGGTTTTGAATCCCATTCGGGTGTACACGTTGACCGCCAATTGTGTAGATTGTAGGGTGCCTATTTCGTAGCCTTGTTGTTTCGCCTCGAGAAGCGGTGCCAAGGACACCGCGGTTCCAATACCTTTTCCTCGGTAATCACTGAGGGTTCCAACAGAGTAGAGACCTACCACCCCTGCTGAGTAGGCAAGGTATGATACGCCAACTGGTTCACCTTCGATGAATGCGATATAATCAACGACGTCTCCTTTGGCCCGGCGACCAATATGGGGGGCGTGCATTTCGTAAAATGCTTCAACCGTTTTAGGGAGGAGTCCGAATATCTTCCCGGTTACACCTACCCACTCTTTAAGTTCAGTTTTCGTTTGCACACGTTGGACAACTGTGTTGGAACGCTGGATTGCCTTTTCAAAGAGCTGTTTGTTGAGTGCCCGGAGATCTATTGCCATCCCGGGTGTATCAAAAGGTGCTTGGATCATTCCTCGTGAACTAAGAACCTCTTCTAATGTGTCAGGCCGTGAGGTGGGTCCCACCCACCAACTAAACGGTACCTTACGTTGCTGAAAATAGTCTATTATTGTGTCAACCCGTGGTTCCAACTCGTGAGGATCAAAGCGCGCATAAAGCACGCCATTGAACATTGGGCCCGGTAATCCCGTGTATATTCTAGCAATTGTGTCATCTATGACAACTTCAACATCAGGCATTCCGCGATAGTTTGCCCATAGGGCTTGTCTCACAAAGGCTATGTTTGCTTCCATCGCTTTAGTGATAGAAGACGAAGAATGATCCCGTAAAATCATTGAGTTTAACACCAAGCGAAACCTCCACAAATCCAAACAACCAGACTTATCATGAAGCTCTTAATCACTGTATTCTTCTACAATTCAAGGATAGGCTGACGGTTTGACGACTTTGTGGATGGCATCCTTCAGGGCGTTGAGCTTCCCACTATCCGCATTATAGACAAACACAAGTCTTGGTTGTGTCATACGGTTCCAACGAGTCAAATCCTGTTTAAGGCTATGTGATTCAGGACTCTGCTCACTTCCTTCATTGGGGTGAACCTTTTTATCCCCGCCCTCGTGATGATGCGCAGAGGTTTCCCAATGAGTTCGATTATTGACGTGTTATTGGATAGTTTCGAGCTAGAGGCCAAACAAGCACGCTGTGTCCTCAACGTCATCAAAGACAAGGACCTGAAATATACCCCCAACAAGGAGCTCCGACCCCTCGTAGATCTCGCCAACCACCTCGCCCAAGTACCCCTAATTGATCCCAGCATCTACGATGGCGCACTAGGCGATGCTGAGCAGACTCGTGCACGCGAACATGAATTGAACCGATCCACAATATCCGACATTCTTGCAGTTTTCGATGAAGGTGTTCTTGCGGTCAAGCAACGGTTCACGGGGATGCAAGACGAAGAAGTCTTTGCTAAAACCCTCAATCCCTTCTACGAAACGTGCCCAGCCCGTAGTTGGGTGAATTTCTTACCCGATATCATTACCCATATTGCCATGCATAAAATGCAAATCTGGATGTACCTCAAACTCGCGGGCACCAAGGTTAACATGATGACCTACTACGGACACCATCCCGAATAATTCAGGGAAATACTACAGCTCCAAAGGGTTTTTTCGGAAACTATGGTTTGAACATTAGAGCCATTTCTTTGAGGGCTTGAACTACGCCACGGCGCATCATGTATCGATAGCAGGTACGTTTGACTTTATTAGAAGAAAAGATGCCTGTTATTCGGCGTCTCCATGAGCCAAAGAAGTTTCGATAGCACTGATAAAGTTCGTGTTGGACCTCACCACGTGAAAGGTGTTCGGTGGGCATGATCGCATGTGCCATGTCATAGTGTGCCCAGTTTTCATCTTCAATCCAACCATTTCGCTTGGCGGTGGTGTATATTTCGGTTCCCGGATATGGTGTTAGGATCATAAAGATGGCAATGTCGGGGTCGACCTCGTCAATCCATTGGCGAAAGGCTTCGATTGATTCATGTGAGTCTCTACGTTCGCCGATAATCGCGGTTGTTTGTGACATGATGCCGTTTTGTTTTAACAGTTCCATTGCCTGTTTAGCCATACCCGGTTCGAGACCTTTGCGATAATTTTCGAGCGTGACCGGGTTATAGGTTTCCACACCGGCCATTGCCCAGTGAAGCCCCGTTTTTCGCATTTTCGGCAACAAGTGTTGATCTTTGATGATGTCATCGGCTCGAACCTGCATAAACCATAACAGATCATCCTGAATATCTCGTTGCAGTAGTTCATCACAAAATTGATCCATCCAATCTCCGAGGGCGAGGTTATCATCGGTGAGCCACAGGAACCGACTGCCAAATTCCTTGTATACGTATTCAAATTCATCTGCAACCCGTTTGGGTGATTTGCGTCGACAGCGTCCCCAATACCGCCATTGGGTACAGAAGGTGCATTTGTGGTCACATCCTCGTGAGGCTTCGATCAACGCATACGGATTCTTTTTGCCCGCCATCATGGAAAAGTGATATTTTTTCATATGGTCTCGCACAAAATGATACCCTGGATAAGGCAGACTATCTAGCTCTTTAATTGGAGTTCG
>JAEOSV010000245.1 GCA_016840185.1 Candidatus Hermodarchaeota archaeon
CATGATGTTCACTCAAATGCTCGAACACAATTCACTGTGAAAAACATTATGGTCAACTATCCCATGAGGCTGTGTAAGTAAGGTTAATTAAGCTACTTTTGTAAGTCAGCTTACAGCAACTCAGTTTGCTGGAGGCTACAGAAAAAATGTCCAAGCAACAATTAATCTGCCCATTATGCAGTAACACACAGTTCCGAAAGGAAGAAGGAAAACTCGACAGTAAATGGGGATGGACAGCTCACAAAGTCACCCTCATGATCTGTGAAAACTGCCGTTTCATCATGTACTTTAGTAAAGGCCGAACTATCTTCGACTTTGACTAAGAATAATCCCGCGTATAGTGTTCGGGATCTTCGACGATGTTGTAGCGGTTCCCATCGGGGTCTTCGAAACCAGCCATAAAGCCACCCCAAGGCATCGCTTCGGGAAGCATATGGAAACGGACACCCCGTTCTTTCATTTTCTTGTAGAACCCATTGATATCTTGTGTTTCAAAGGTGATCCCGGTGCTACGTCCAATTTGATTCAACTGCCACTCATACAAAATGGGATCTGCATCAAGATTGGGTTCAACGAAGGCAATTTTGGCTCGTTCATCATCAGGACCTAATTCGACCCAGCCAAACCGAGGTGCATAAAGAACCACGGGGATTTCGATTACATCACGGAAAAATTCGATGGCGGATTCTTGGTTGGTAACAAACACGCGAACCGTCCATAGTCGGCGAATCGCGTCTTTGGAAATGTTTTCTTTAGTCATAATGACTCACCAGCTAAGTTCCCAATCTTCTGTATCATAACTGTTACTCTGTTCCAAAACTGGAGAAACGGGTGAAAGTGTCAATCTACACAAAGGCTTTAATATTCTAAGAACGGGAGTGCCGACATCAACCCTCAAATGTGAGGAGGTAACAACATGGACTTTGAATTTACACAGGATCAACAACTCTTCCGAGACACCGTTCGAGAATTTGCCCAGAAAGAAATCCGACCCTACGCTAGGGAAATGGATGAGAAGGGTGAACTTCCGAAAGGTCTAGTCAAGAAAATGGCGGATCTTGGCCTGCTAGGCATCACGGTTCCAGAGAAGTATGGAGGACCGGGTGGCAATTTCATGCTTACGTGTATTGCAGCTGAGGAACTGGCAAAGGCAGATCTCAGCATTGCGATTCCAGTTTTCTATCTCGTTGAAGCTAGCTGGGCTTGGGTCTTTGCCCGGCATGGCACGGAGGAAGCAAAACAAGAAATTCTCCCGAAAGTCTGTAAAGGTGAATATTTCTTTGGGATAGCGACCACTGAACCCGGTGGAGGCAGTGATATCGTTGGAGCCACTAAAACGACCATTGCCGAAAAAGATGACAAGTACGTCGTGAACGGTGAAAAAGTCTACATCAGCGGTGTAAAAGAATCAATGGAGCTGATGAAAGGACGATACTTCACTCTCGCCTATTCGGACAAGAAAGCTAAGCCCAAGCATCGCGGACTTACAGCATTTATTTTGCCTGTCGAAAAAGACACACCGGGCCTCACGCCTACCCTCTTCGAGGACTGGGGGCGTATGGGTATCAGTACAGGTGGCTTCGCAATGGAAAACGTCGAAGTGCCAAAACACTGGATTATCGGGGATCCCAAACGCGGCTTCGTTTATTCCATGGAAGGCTTTTCCGCTGCACGTGTTATCATTGCGGCAACTTGTATAGGTGCAGCCGTGGGCGGACTTGAAATCGGCATGGATTATATCAAACAACGTAAATCCTTCGGCAAAGAACTAGGCAAGTACGAAGGAATCAGCTTCCCACTTGCCGACTGGTACAGCCGTCTAATGGGCGACCGCCTCGTCATGTATCAATCGGCATGGATGATGGACCAAATGTATGCTGGCAACGACAAGTACAATCACTTCGATGTTGCCCTCTGGACCGCTATGGCTAAACTCCGCGCACCGATTGATGCATTCGGTATCCTCAACGAAGTTGCTGACTGGCACGGTGCGTTTGGTTACACCAAAGAATGTGAATTGGATCTTGGTATTCGAGGGGTTCGTAGCTATTCGATTGGCGCCGAGGGTGGTATGAACATCATGCGACTTATCATTGGTCGTGAACTCCTCGGTAAAGAGTTCGTTCCATACGATCGACCAAAAGAATAAGCAATTGAAGGCGAGTGTAGGACATCTTACACTCCCATTCTCTCTTTTTTTCTATAATATTCTAGTTAGAGGAAGGGCGGGCCTTGGGTTGTCCAGGAGTGCACCAGAGGCCCGACCGCCATTCATCGAACCTCAGGTCCTGATTCCACCCATCCTCAGCGAATCGCAAGTTTAAGCGCCTGTTCCAGGCGTGGACCTGCTCGGGGATTGGTTCGACATCCGGCAAATAAACGCTCCACATTGGTCATGTGAGCGATATGAGCATGATGATGAACTTTCTGTTCGGTTTTTTTCTGCATGTTCTGTTTACCTCCAAGCCATTGCTTGGCGAACATGGGGTACGCAAAATTAGATATGAATCGATGGGAGCTAAGCAGTACAAGAACAGGCGAATAGGAACACGTTAGAGTCAATTTTTGCACAACAAGGTGCAAACATTAGAAATTCATAAGGTTCTGTTAAACCCATCCTCGGAATTTCGCCAAAATCCACAAGAGTGCCAACGGAGCAATCACTGCGAGCTCAATTTGTAAAATGAAAAGGAGATCGCCAACCTCAAGATAGCCGGCACCAACCCATTCCGGTTTAGGGTTTGCAATGCCATTGTAGAATGCCCCATACCAGACTAAGCACATCATAAAGATTGTAAACAAGGCTGCTAGTCCCCCAATAAGATCGAAGAATCGCTTGCTAGTAATCCATGAAAAATTGCGATGCAACCGTGATAGGATACTTTGGGAAGGGTACTGTTCCACAAGTAAACTGGAAATTGGTGGGTTTGAATGTGCCTGCCCATTTTTGTTGTTTTGTGGTTGAGCCATCAAGGTTTCATCCAAGGGTTGTCAACACCGGAACCAATTACGTTCCGTTGCTGCGAACCACTCTAACTGCAAAATTACATATCAATTGATGGCAACAGGTTCATGCAAGATGCTGTCAGGGACATAGAAAAAGTAACGAAAGTTCTCCTAGTAAGTGCAAAAGAATTCAATTTCGCCTGCCATTTTGCAGTTTATTGCTTCTCAAGAGACGCCGAACATGTTTTATGCAGCCAAATGAGTATAAAGATGGATTCGGACTTTGAGGCACCGAATGGGTGGTTTAACTATCAAAGCTAAGGAAATCTTCCAGTTAGTGCAACGAAGCAAAAAAGGAGCTGGCTGATATGGACCTGGTTGATAAGCATATCCTTTTCGAGTTATCAACAAATTATCGGGCCTCATATCAGGCTATAGCAAAGAAATTGAATCTCTCAGTAAATGCCATTAAGAAACGGATTCAACGAATGAAAACCGAAGGAACCATACGAGGAGGACTGTTGATTCCTATGCGTGCTATGCTCGGTATGGAAGATTGGGTAGCTATTCTGCGAACAGAAGATCCAATCCCTTCAGATTCTTTCCTAAATGGTCTTGGAACACATCCCCTAGTAATTTCTGCGAGCATCTTAACAGACGGGAGTATTCTTTGTTTTGGAACTTATCTTGGAGCTCAGGGTTTAGAGGAAATTGGGACGTACCTGCGACAGACTCCTGGTGTAACTTTTGTGGAATTTCATACAATACTAACTGAACCAGGAAAGAAATGTGATTTGACAATCTCCGATTTGAAGG
>JAEOSV010000246.1 GCA_016840185.1 Candidatus Hermodarchaeota archaeon
CTCCACAAATTGAAGTTAGTGAAGTGGAAGTACCCGAACTGAATGGTTCCATTATGGCCTAGCGGTTAGCTCAACGTCTAGAACGGGGTGACCATTTCCGTCGAGCCGCGTACGGCGTCCTTCGCCGAATCATCGGTACGGGTGCCAAGGGTGTGGAAATTTCCATTGCTGGGAAACTCACAAGTCGTCGAGCCCGGTATCAAAAATTCCGTAGTGGATTCGTAGCAAAAACCGGTGAACCGATTCGCACAGCTGTGAGTCATGGCTGGGCCTTTGCAATCATGAAGCCTGGCATTCTTGGGGTGCAGGTTCGAATTATGCTTCCAGATGCGGTGGCTCCGGATCGACCTGTTATTATTCATCGTGAGGTTGAAGTTCAACCCGTGCCTGCTCCAACTCCTGAAGCCGCCGAAGCACCGGAAGCAGGTGACATTGAGATTACTGAAGAGGAACTCCCCATTGAGGAGGCTCCACCCATCGAAGAATTTGTGGAAAAAGGCATTGAGCCTGCTCAGGAATCTGTCGAACCGGAAGCTCCGGTGACACCTGAAGAGATTCCTCCCTCTGAAGAGAAACCTGCTCCAGAAAAACCGAAACCTAAGCCAAAGCCTAAGGCGAAACCGAAGAAGAAGCCTGAACCTACTAAGGAAAAGGAACCTGAAAAGCCTAAGGTGAAACCGAAAGCAAAGAAAGAGAAGGCTGAAGAGAAGCCTAAGGCGAAACCCAAGGCGAAAGCTGAACCTAAAGCCAAGAAAAAGGCTGAGCCGAAAGAAAAGGCAAAGACAGAAACCAAGACCAAGGCGAAAACGACCAAGGCTAAGGCAAAACCGAAGACCAAGTCCAAAGCTTCTACGAAGGCAAAGACTGAGAAAGCCACGAAGAAGAAAAAGTCGACCAAGTCCAAAGACTCCAAGGACAAAGCTTCGAAATCCAAGAAGGAGTCTTCTAAGAAGTGAGAGGAGGCGGTTAGGTTATGGCGTTACTTTCAATGGAAGAAATTAGGAACATGGATCTCGAGGAGCGAAATCGGAAGCTCGAAGAACTACGTGCCGAGTTGGCAAAACAACGCGCTGCGATGATGTCAGGCGCTGGGATGGAGAATCCAGGCGTCATCCGAGGGATTCGAAAAAACATCGCTCGTATTCTTACAGTCAATAACGAAGAAGCGAAACTAGCTACGATAGGAGGCGAATAAACATGCGTCAACTAACTCGTGTTACACTTCGTCCCCTGATCGGGTTGTCCGCAACCGTGAAACACTCCACAAATCCTGCCCTACAACGGATTTCGGGGGTCATTGTGGATGACACGCATAATATGCTTACACTCTTTGATGGTCTTCGAAACCGACTGGTTCCGAAGGTATCTAGCCGATTTACACTGTCCTTACCTCAAGGTGAGCCAGTGGAAATTGAAGGGAAGTCTCTACTGGGGCATCCCGCAGAACGCTTAAGGAGGGCGAAAAAACTACGATGGTAGCTCGTGATATTGGTCTAAAGGTTAAACCACCTGAACAGGAATGTGAAGATCGTTATTGTCCTTTCCATGGGACATTACCTGTTCGAGGTCGTGTCATCGAAGGCGTTGTCGCCAGTACTAAGATGCGAGGTACGGTGACGATTCGTCGTGAATATCTACAGTACATCAAGAAATACAGGCGGTATGCACGAAGCCATTCCATGACCGCTGCACATCATCCCCCGTGCATCCCACTTGAAGTAGGAGATACAGTTCGGGTGGCGGAATGTCGCCCCCTCAGCAAAACTGTGTCCTACGTTGTTGTAGAACGAGTCCAAGCCAAGGAGGCGACTAAATAATGGTGAAACGAGGTCGCAAGACCGCTGGTGTCGCTCGAACACGGATTAGTCGCGGGTTACCCACCAGCGCTCGGCTGACAGTAGCTGATAACAGTGGTGCCCGGATAGTCGAAGTCATTTCGGTCATCGGATGGCATGGACGACTCCGTCGACAACCTGCTGCTAGTGTGGCAGATATGGTGGTTGTCTCCTGTAAAGCTGGAACTCCCAAAATGCGCCGCCAAGTCCTTCGTGGTATCATTGTTCGACAACGCAAACCCTACCGACGAAAGGGTGGTCAATGGATTCGCTTCGAAGATAATGCCATCGTGATTACTGGTGAAACCGGAGATCCACTGGGATCTGAAATCCGTGGTCCTATTGCCCGAGAAGCTGCTGAACGTTGGCCTCGTATTGCCAGCGTCGCAAGCATCATCGTTTAGGAGCTAAAAAAATGACTTCACGAAAACCCAAGAAACAGCGTAAAGCGCGATATACTGCACCTTGGCACCGTCGCCACAAGTACCTCACAGCGAAGCTTGCTCCTGAATTGGTTGACAAACACGGTATCAAGCGGATTCCTGTCCGGAAAGGTGACACTGTATACATTACCCGAGGTGCTTTCCGTGACTCCGAAGGCGACGTGATTGAAATTGACATGAAGAACCTGAAACTGAGCGTGGAAAACATCACGATTGAAAAAGTGGATGGCTCAGCGGTTCCCTTCCCCGTTCGCCCCGAAAACGTCATGATCACCAAACTGGAAATTGATAAAACACGTCAAGCCGTCATCGACCGCAAAGCTGCGGCACGAGCCGGGCTTGAAAAGGAGGATTAGAAACATGGTAAAAGGTCCTAGAAAACACATGAAGCGATTGGCTGCTCCTGGTCATTGGCAGATTAAACGGAAGGTTCGTCCCTTTACGATTCGTGCCAATCCAGGTCCTCATGCCCTGCATGAAGGTATACCGCTGGGTGTAGTCATTCGAGATATGCTCCAATTGACCAACACACTCAACGAAACACGTCGCGCTATCTCACAAGGTCACGTGAAAGTCGACGGGCGCGTTCGAAAAGACTACAAATATCAAGTTGGTCTAATGGATGTCATCGAAGTTGAAGCAACCAAAACACGTGTTCGCGTGGTCCCTGATTCCCGACACCTCCTCCAACTATTCAATATTCCCAAGAAAGAACAAAACCTCAAACCCTGCAAAATCACAGGCAAGAACACCGTTGCCAAGGGTAACATCCAACTCCATCTCCACGATGGACGCACCATCCTACTTCCAGTCAAAGACCCCAAAGCAAAGCCCAAGGAAAAATACAGTCCTGGTGATACACTCCTGATCAAGTTGCCAGATCAGACCATTCAGGACCATATCCCTCTCAAAGAGGGTATCACTGCTGTAATCACCGGTGGCGACCATAAGGGCAATGTAGGGAAACTCGTCAAAATTGATACCGAGAATCGACTGGGAACCATCCAAACCTCCAAGGACCAGACCATTCTGACAGCAATTCGCTATGTCTTTCCCCTTGGACAAGACAAATCATTGGTTTCCATTCCGGAGGTTGGCTAATCTTGTCATCAACAACGAAATCATCTAAACCCAAAACCACAACGAAGCGTACGACCTCAGCGAAAGCTAAATCCAGCTCAGCAAAAGCCAAGCCAGCAAAACCCCAACCCACTCCTAAGCCAAAGGCGAAAAAGGACAATGTCATGCGACAAATCTTCATCTCAAAGGTGGTCGTCAACATGTCGTTGGGGACTGCTGGTGAACCACTAGCCAAGGCGAAAACGATTCTCGAAGATTTAACGGGACAAAAACCCGTCGATATCTTAGCAAGACGCACCAACCGCGACTTTGGTCTTCGCCAAGGTGAACCCATGGGCTGCAAAGTCACACTTCGTGGTGAAAAAGCCAAAGATTTCGCGAAGCGCGCCTTAGATGTCAATGATTTCCAGATTCCGGAAAGCGCCGTCGATCATGCTGGTAACATGTGTTTTGGTATTTCCGAACACATTCAGATCCCCGGCGTCAAGTACGACCCGAACCTTGGAATCTTTGGAATGGACGTCTGTATCTGCACCGAACGTCCAGGATTTCGTATTAATCGCCGACGCCGCGGACGCCACAAGGTGCCCCGCCGTCACCGAATTACACCCAATGAAGCAATGTCAGTGCTTACAGCAGAACTGGGTGTACAATTTACCCGACCTGACATGGAGGATGAGTACTGATGTCAAAGGAGAAAAAACAGGGTAAGGGACATCGAACCTGCAAACGCTGCGGTACCCACCGCGCAATCATTCGCAGTTTCAACATTGGACTATGCCGACGATGCTTCCGAGAAGTCGCCGAGGAGCTCGGGTTCCGGAAATTTAGTTAGAGGTGGAAAAGACAATGACCGTGAAGAATCCATTAGCAGATGCGTTCTCAACCATCATGAATCATGAGTTGCTTCGAAAATCCCAAGTCATCATCGCCCCTGCCTCGAAGAAAATCGGTGCTGCCCTCCGGATTATGCAACGCATGGGTTATGTCGGCGAATTCGAATTTATTGACGATGGAAAAGCTGGAATGCTCCGTGTGGAATTATTGGGTCGAATTAACCAATGCGGCATCATTAGCCCACACTATCCCGTGAAACGCCACGACTTCGAGGAATGGGAGAAACGGTTTCTTCCCTCCCGTGCATTCGGTTTTCTCATCGTTTCAACCCCCAAAGGCTTCATGACCCACAAAGAAGCCGCTGATCAAGGTCACGGAGGACGACTCATCGCTTTCATCTACTAAATCATGGAGCGGATAGAGAAAATGCCACCAAAAACGACTCACTTTGAAAAATCGACTCCAATTCTGGAAGGCACCACAGTCACTGTTGAAGGTATGAAAGTGACCGTGCAAGGTCCGAAGGGAGAAATCGTCCGTGACTTTAGCCATATTGATGTTGATCTCAAAAAGACGCGCAACGAAATTACCGTCTCTGTTGAGTATCCTAGGAGCCGTCAAATAGCATTAGTCGGCACCATTGTTTCCCACATCAAGAACATGATGCTCGGTGTCACCCATGGGGTCATCTACAAAATGAAAGTTGTGTTTGCCCACTTTCCGCCCACCGTTAAAGTCGAAGGTGATCGACTCCTCGTCGAAAACTTCTACGGCGAGAAAGCACCACGCCGCGCAAAAATTCTCCCCGGTGTAACTGTTACGGTGCAAGGTGATGACGTCATTCTTGAAGGAATCGATATCGAATTAGTCGGACAAACTGCTGCTAACATTCAACATTCGACGAAGCTCCGTCGAAAAGACCCACGAAAGTTCCATGACGGAATTTACGTGTTTGAAAAACAATTAGGTGAGCGTCACTGGACGATTTAGCCAACACGGATGGACAGACAATGAAAAAAACAAGACGCATTAAAAAGCTTCAACGTGAATTGAACAAGAAGCGGTTACTGAACCAACGTAAACCAAAGTTTCGACGTCCGGAGAGTTGGCGGTATAAACGGTTAGATACTGGTTGGCGTCGTCCAAAAGGTATTGACTCCATGATTCGCAAACGCGAAAAAAGTCAGCCCAAAATGCCGCGTATTGGTTATCGAACACCGGTGAAGCTCCGAGACTATCATCCGTCTGGTATGAGGGAAGTGCTCGTACACAATCTCCAAGAATTAGAAGGACTCCATCCGAAAATCCACGCCGTCCGAATTGCCCATCAGGTGGGTGACCGGAAGAGGATGACTATTCTTGATCGGGCTGATGACCTCGGTCTTCGTGTACTTAACCCACAATTGAAATCAGAGGTTCGAGAACTTCTCGATCTTGATACTGAGGAAATCCTCTAGCAGGTGAACAAAACAATGAATGTGAGTTCCCAACGCAAACTGGCTGCCCGGATTCTCAAAGTCGGTGTAAACCGCGTGTGGATTGATCCCGACCGGATCGATGATGTAGCGCTAGCTATTCGTCGGGATGATGTCCGCCGTTTAATCCATGAAGGTGTAATCCAAAAAGTTCCGATTCAAGGGATTAGCCGGGGTCGAGCCAAGAAAGTGCATGACAAACAGAAACGAGGTCTTCGCTCAGGACCTGGCAGTCGAAAAGGAAAGCGTACCTCACGGCTCTCAGGTAAACAGCGATGGATGATTAAAATTCGTGCAATCCGCCGACACCTCAAAAAATTACGTGCTCGGAAAATCATCAAACCACGTGATTATCGAAGATTATACCGACTCTCGAAGGGGGGCATATTTCCCTCAATCAGACGAGTCGACATGTACATACAAGAACACAAAATGAAGAGGCGATAAAAAATGGCACATGGACCACGATACAAAGTTCCCTTCCGCCGACGTCGTGAAAGTAAAACCGATTACCACGCACGCCGCCGCATGGTGGGTTCTGGACGACCACGTCTGGTTGTTCGAAAAACAAGCACTCGCATTATTGTCCAGATAATGGAAGCCTTACCGCAAGGTGACCGATGCATTGCTATTGCTGATTCCCGACAACTTAAGGAATTTGGTTGGCGTGGTGGAGTGAAAAACCTCCCTTCAGCATATCTCACCGGATTCTTAGCGGGTCAACGTGCCCTCCAATCCGGGACGAATGCGGCCATTGTTGATATCGGGTTAATCAAACCCATTCCTGGATCACGGATTTTCTCCGCTGTCAAAGGTGCCATTGACGCCGGACTTTTGGTTCCCTGTTCAGATAAAATGTTTCCAAAGGAAAAACGTCTTCGAGGCGAACATATTGCAGGGTATGCAAAGGATTTGAGCGATAATCAACCGTCCTCCTTCCAACGCCAATTCGGGAAGGCATCGAAGGGACGGGTGGATCTCACTCAACTTCCTGGCATGTACGATTCGACCAAAAAGAAAATTGCTACAAAATTCACTCGCGGGAGGTCAAAGAAATGAGTCGAAGACCACGTCGTCAGCAACGCCCACGTCAATTCAATATTGACGAGTGGGATCCAGTTACAAAAGTCGGACGTCAAGTGAAGGCAGGAGAAATAACCTCGCTGGAGGATTTATTCCAACTAGCCTTACCCATCAAGGAGCCTGAAATCATCGATGTGCTGCTTCCTGATCTTCAAGAAGAAGTCATTGACATCAACTTAGTTCAGAAGCAAACTGACGCGGGAGAGAAATCCCGCTTCAAAGCCACCGTCATTGTTGGAAACGAAAACGGTTTCGTTGGCATCGGCGAAAGCAAAGCTCCAGAAATTGGACCCGCCATCCGAAAAGCCATTCTTCGTGCAAAACTCAACCTCATCTCCGTTCGCCGGGGCTGTGGCAGTTGGGAATGCGGTTGTCATGATCCACATTCAGTTCCCTTCCAGGTGAATGGAAAAACGGGAAGCGTTCGCGTAATGCTTCTACCAGCCCCCAAAGGTGTGGGATTAGTTACCGCCGACACCATTAAGGTGGTCTTACGCCTTGCTGGCATCCACGATGTATGGTCTCGAACACGAGGGCATACTCGAACCACACTCAACTTTGCACAATCTGTCTTCAACGCACTGAAGGAGACCAATCAGATTATGACTCCTCAAGATTGGACACGGAGAGACGAATAACATGTCAAAAGAAGTCAAAGATACACACTCATTGATTGCGGTCATCCGACTACGCAGCAGTATTGGTCTACGTCAAGAAGCCAAAGACACTCTTACCATTCTGAACCTTTCACGAGTTAATCACGCGGTGCTCCTGGATAAACGCCCCACCTATCTAGGCATGTTCCAGAAGGCAAAGGATGCTATCACATGGGGTGAAATTGATGCACCCACTTTATCGCGTCTTCTCCGAAAACGAGGTCGCTTAATCGGAAATAAACCAATCACCGACGAATATGTGTCAAAGCACTCAAAATACAAAAATATCGACGAATATGCAAAAGCCCTTGTTGCACAAAAGGAAACCGAGATTTCTCTTCCCAAATTAAAGAAAGTCTTCCGTCTTCATCCCCCCTCGAAAGGATTTCGTGGAAGCCTTAAGCGCACCATTCAACAGAAAGGTGAACTTGGTTATCGTGGCGAAGACATTAACGCCCTCCTCAAACGAATGTCATAAGAGGTATGAAACAAAAACAGGAAGGATTGATCATGGCAGAAGAAGACGATCGCCGAAAGCGCAAACGCTGGTGGGACGACGAATCCACCGATGCCCAATTCGAGGCCCTCCAACGTATGTTCGAAGAAATCATGAAAATGTTCTCCGACGTCAATCCGGAAGATATGTTTGGACCTGATGCCCAGCATCAACTCGAAGAGATTTTAGAGCAACTGCAAAAGAATCCCATGGTATGGGGGTTCTCTGCTGGCATTGGGCCAGACGGTAAAATGCGCCTAAACCCCTTTGGCAACCTCAACCCTGACGGAGCACCTCCGGTGGTTCGAGATGAACGCGAACCCCTCATCGATGTGATGGAACAAGGCAACAACGTCATCATCATCGCTGAACTTCCCGGCGTGAAAGAAGACGAAATCAACGTCAAAGTTACCGATTATACTGTGACAATACAGGTTGAATCCGCAGACCGGAAATATGCGAAAGACCTGGATTTACCTGCTCCTGTGGATATCAACCAAGTCAAAACTAGCTACAATAACGGCATCTTGGAAATTCAACTTCAGAAACGTTAAGCAAAACGGAGAAAATGAACATGTCAATACGCAAACCCAAAAAGGTCCGCAAACGTCGTGGCTACCGCCAACACGGTTATGGACGAATCGGTCAACACCGGAAGGGTGGCCAACGCGGTGGCAAAGGAAAAACCGGCGGGAAGAAACATCACTGGACCTATGTTACTGCCCATGACCCCGATCGCTTTGGAAAACATGGCTTCCACCGCCACAATAAGATTCGCCAAGATCACACGACGATCAATGTGGGCGATATCGTGCGTAATCTTCAACAATTTACACAAGGAAAAAAGCCTGCGAAAGACACGCCGATATCCATTGATTTAGCTGCTCATGGGATTGACAAGGTGCTCGGAGCTGGACGTATTACAATCCCGCTAACCATTTCGGCGCCTCTCTTTACTCACCGTGCAGCGGAGAAAATTAAAGCGGCGGGTGGAAAAATCAAAGGGACCATTCAAGACCCAACTAAGCACTCCGCTCCTTCTTTGCGAGACGCGCCTAAACCCAAACCTAAACCCAAGGCGAAGCCAAAAACTAAGCCGAAGGCGAAACCTAAGACCACTGCGAAAGCAAAAGCAAAAACAAAGACTTCAACCAAGGCAAAACCGAAGAAAACCACTGCGAAGGCGAAAACAACCAAAACGACGAAGTCAAAATCAAAACGAGCGACAGCTACAAAAGGTAAGGCTAAGACCAGAACCAAAACATAATTAAACCGCAAGAACCTCCGCAGTTCAACTTCGACACGGATTGATTACGATAACACGAAAAACTTTGGGGCAAACGGCATGAGTCGGTTTCTCAACGCACTGCGTCCATTAATTCGCGTCATGCCAGAGGTCAAGGCACCCGACCGGAAGGTCTCTTTCCGTGAAAAATTTATCTGGACCGCTGTTATCCTCGTCTTGTACCTCATCATGGCCAGCCTGCCCCTCTACGGAATTAACCGTGACTTAGGGTTTGACTACTTTTTCTGGCTCCGCACCATCCTCGCCTCCTCACGGGGCACTCTCATGGAACTCGGTATCGGCCCCATCGTAACCGCCGGACTTATCATGCAGCTCATCGTGGGCTCTCAACTTATCCGTGTTGACATGTCTGATCCCTATCAGCGATCGCTCTACACAGGCGCCCAGAAAGTCCTCGCCATCTTTATGACCGCATTCCAAGCCTTCGCCTACATCTTCGCAGGTGCCTACGGACAGGTTCCAGGTCAGCTCTCTTTTGCCAACGCGATTTTGGTCTTTCTCCAACTCATGTTCGCCGGCATCGTCGTAATTATGATGGATGAAACCATCCAGAAAGGTTGGGGACTCGGTAGCGGTGTAAGCCTCTTCATCATGGCCAACGTCTGCACCCAAATTCTATGGGGCGCATTCTCCATCTCCTTCGCACAAAATGCAGACCTTCCCACCGCCCCACTCGGCTACCAAGGCATCGTTCCCTACTGGCTCCAAAACATGGGCGGATGGTCAGTCAACAATTGGGATCCTACGGTCATTTACATCCCCGGTGTTCAAGATAGCGGCTTCATTGCGAATCCAACAACCATCTGGTTCAGACCCGAGAACCCCAGATCTAGTATGCTCGGTCTCTTCACCACCTTTGTCACCTTCGCTCTCGTTATCTACATGGAGTCTTTCCGCGTTAACATTCCCCTTCAATACGCTCGATACCGAGGATTCCGTGGACAGTATCCCATCAAACTCCTCTACGTATCCAACATCCCTGTAATCTTCACTCAAGCACTTTACGCTAACATTCTCTTTATCACCCAGATCCTCTGGGTCCAGGTTCCTGCGCTTCAAAGTTCCTTCTGGTTCGGTCTCATTGCCCGATATGCCGTACCACCTGGCGGCGGGAACTACCTCATTCCTGATCCTCTCTGTTTCGTCTGGTTCCTCACACCACCAATCGGCGTCCTGTCTCTCTTCGAAACACTACCAGGTGGTTTGCCAATAGGTTGGCTCAAAGCCATCGGCTACGCTGGACTTCTCATGATCTTCTGTGCCCTCTTTGCCCGACTCTGGATTGACGTGTCTGGTATCTCTCCACGGGACGTCTCACGACAGCTTATCGGCGCTGGCATGCAAGTCCCCGGCTTCCGCCGTTCACCCCAAGTCATCGAAAAGATTCTAAATCGCTACATACCCACGGTTGCCCTCCTTGGCGGAATCGTAGTGGGCGCCCTCGCGGCATTCGCTGACTTCCTTGGGGCCCTCACCACTGGTATAGGCATTCTCCTAGCCGTAGGCATCATGCGGCAATACTTCGAGATTCTCGCGAAAGAACAGTTGGGTGAGATGCACCCGATGATGCGTGGACTCTTGGGTGTTGGCTAGACTGTGGACATAAGGTAGCCTATGGACCGTAGGTTGGTCTGTTGTGGGCTCGAAAAGCTCTTAAGGTTGTGATAGTGAGTGTGCCTCGTTCAGCTGGAGGTCTGTTGATTGCAAGTGCGTAAGGTCGTTGTAGTCAGTGGTGTACCCGGCGTCGGTAAGACGACAGTGGTCACGGATGCGATTCGCAAAGTTGAAGATCGGATAAACGTGTCACTGATGACCTATGGGTCGGTAATGTTTGAGATTGCCCAGAAGAAACGTCTTGTGGAGAACCGTGATGAGTTACGGATGCTACCGGTGAAAAAACAGCGTGAAGTTCAAAAGCTGGCCGGTGAGCGAATTGCCGCCATGAGTAAGACCCAAGTTGTCATTGTCGATACGCATACCTTAATTCAAACGGCCGATGGTGGATTTCTGATTGGTCTTCCGAAGTGGGTTGCAGAAGCCCTTCGTCCTGCATCGATTGTCTTGGTTGAGGCGGATCCGAAGAATATTGCGTCTCGTCGTGCGAAGGACCCCACGCGGACTCGTGATGAGCAATTAATTGATAATATTGCCTCACATCAGTTGCTGTGTCGCGCTGCTGCAGTGACGGTTGGAACCTTGACAGGTGCAACCGTAATGATTCTTAAGAACGAAGAAGGTAAAGCTGAGGAAACGGCAACTGCCTTTGCCGAGTTACTCTTGAAAGTGTGATAACCGTGCAGAATATTTTCATTGATCTTGCCGTTGGCATTCGAATGGCATTAGGCCCTTGGGCCTACCCGCCTTTGTCTGCAATCGTTGTGTTATTAGTCAGTATCGTAATTTCGTTGACATCGAACTTGGTGAACCGTCGTTTCATAGACTATGACCGACTGAAACGGTCCCGTGAAGAAATTAACAAGTACAACGAAATGAAAAAACGGGCTAAACAGGAAACCGATCCCAAGACGAAACGGAAACTGGAATTGAAAATCAAGCGGCGCGAACGGTATATCATGAAACTTCAAGGTGATGTGAGTAAGCAGTCATTTGTGCCAATGTTGATTACAATTGTTCC
>JAEOSV010000247.1 GCA_016840185.1 Candidatus Hermodarchaeota archaeon
GATGAGGTAATTGTAGCCGTTGGGTATTCACTGAATTCTTGTTGGAATTTCTTTGATTCTTTTTCAGTGAATAATTGAGAGATGAGTTTTCCACCATGTGGGGGATTCATTGTGTTGTTCTCCTCTCAGTCTAGGTACCCGAGGGCGCGTAATCGGTCTTTGACACGTTTTTCGTCTTCGGGAGTGAAGGCTTGTTTTTTCTTTTGTTGGGTTTGCTCTTCTTCGGCGAAGATTTCACGGAGGACATAAGTGACGTATTCGGATACTGAGGAGAAACCGGTATCCTGAATGCGGTCTTGTACTTTCTTGAAAAGGGTGATGGGAATGGACACGGTTGTGTGTTTTTTGGGTTTAGATGACATTATGGATTACACCCAGTGATTTAATGTCTTGGCATTAAGCTTAATGCCATAGCATTATACGTGTTTATTAATACTTCGCTCGAGGACCCAAAAAACACTAAGAATGTGCTGACGCATCTAATACAGGCGAATGGTCTCGAAGTTTTGAATTGAACGGGTTTCTAGCCTTCGGCGTTGTCCGATATCCCTATGGAGGTGGCTGGCGAGGTTGATACATTTGCTCGCTTCACCGTGGCATGTGAGGATGCGTTCGGGTTTAGGTTGGATGCGTCGGGCGTAGTCGACGAGTTGGCGACGATCGCTGTGACCAGAAAATCCTTCGACGGTATGGATTTGCAAATCTACTTTTACCACATCGCGGCGATCACCTGAGTTGCGCATGGGGAGTGTTCGTCGGCCTTTTTGGATGCGGCGTCCGAGGGTGCCTTCGACTTGGTAGCTGACGAAGATGATGGAGTTACGGGAGTCACCGGCGAGTTGTTTGAAGTATTCAACGCTAGGTCCGCCGGTGAGCATGCCACTGGTGGCGAGGATGACGCAGGGTCCGGCTTCGAGGATTTCGTCGCGGACTTGGTGACCGTCGACTCGGGTGAAGTATTCAGCGAGGAAAGGGTTCTGTCCTTTGTGGAAGATTTTGTCGCGGAGTTCACGAGCCAGGTATTCAGGATGAGCAGTATGAATAGCAGTGGCTTCGATAATCATGCCGTCGACGAAGACGGGGGCTTCTTGGAGGGTGCCACGGCGCATGTATTCGTCGATGACAACGAGCAATTCTTGGGCACGTCCGACGGCGAGGACGGGGATGAGGACTTTGCCACCACGTTCAAGAGTGCGGTTGATGTAGTCGACGAGTTGCCTTTCTGAGTTCTTGCGTGAGGGCATGAGGTCGCGGGGAGCACCGTAGGTGGATTCCATGATGAGAGTTTCAAGGCGTGGGAAGCGGTCGGTGGCGGGTTCGAGGAGCCGGCTGCGGGCGTATTTGAAGTCGCCAGTGTAGGCGAGGTTGTAAAGACCGTCGCCGATGTGGAGGTGGGCGATACTAGAGCCGAGGATATGTCCAGCGTTGTGCAGAGTAAGGCGAACGTCAGGGGCGATGTCGGTGACTTCGCCGTAGTTGAGGGAGATGGTATGCATGATGAGTTTACGGATATCTTTGAGCCCGTAGGGGGCGACTTTGCCTTCGCGGCGGGCGACTTCGAGGTAGTCGATTTGAAGCATAGTCATGAGGTCTTGGGTGGGTAAGGTACAGTATACAGGACCTTCGTAGCCATACTTGAACAGAAAAGGCGTCAGCCCACAATGATCCAAGTGGCTATGTGTGATAATCACGGCATCGAGTTTGTAAATGTCAAATTCAGGAAGATCAAAACGTGGAAAGGCATGTGTGGTGGCGCCGACGTTGACGCCACAATCAATCATAACGCTGGATTCGGGGGTTTGGACCAGCATGCTCATCCGTCCGACTTCACGGAATCCACCCAAGGGGGTAAGGCGGATGTAGCCTTCTTTAAGGAGTGGGGGGCGATGGATACGCCGTCCGATGGTGCGGAGGATGGTTTTCCGGTCTTCACTCGAATTTTGGAGTGCATGACGGATTTTCAGAATTGTATCAGATTTGAGAGGGGGAGTACGAATAACACTGGGGCGCCAGAGGGTTTTGAGGCGGATTTCTTCCATGGTGGTTCCAGTGCGACCGATGACGAGCCCGGGTTTTTTCGCTTCGATGATGACTTCGCCAATGGTTTCGTTAAAGGTGATATCGGTGATTTCCGCTTCTTCGGGAACGATTTTCCGGATTTCTTCTTCGGCTTGATCATGGAGGCTCCGGACGCCGGGGTCGGAGCGAATGACGATGCGTTTGCGGAATTGTTTGGCGAGTTCTTTTACGTTGGATTTTTCGTCAAATTCTCGGGGTTTTCGGGCATAGATAGCGATTTCTGGGCCTTCGAACTCGATGTCGGTGACTTCTGCAGCTTTGGGGAGTTTGGCGAGGAGTCTTTGACGAAACTCTTCCAAGGGGTCTTCAATGGTCATGGGTGTTACCTCGTTTACTTTATTGGATTAGGACATGATTGAACAGTAATGCTTGCGGCTTCTGTGAAGCCGACGGTGCTAGTGGAATGTTCAAGGTTTCTCCCTACAAAATGTCTAAGCATAATGCTTTGACACTAATTCTTGAAATGGTTGAATTAAGGAAAATAGCGATCGGCGCCTGACACAGGCGATTTCCCGGTTCGCCGAGAGTGAGAAATTGAGTCGCGCTATATAAACCTTTTCGAGTCTCTGTTGTATTTGATTCGGGTAACGGAAAACTTCTTTACTTCTTGTTCCAGCGTGACAAACATATCGTCATTTTGATTTCTGGTGGATTCGGTGCCTGTGATTACTCTGGTTGGCAAACGTCAAGCCCGAGTGGGGAATGAGTTTGTCTATATGGGACGCACTGACAAGTGTATCGATTGCCCCCTGCGGAAGGTTTGTTGCGATAAGTTAGAACCGGACCGTGTATACACTGTAATTAGTGTGCGGGAGCGTGAACACGATTGTCCCATTCACGAAGATGGTGTGCAGTTAGTCGAGGTGGAAGAAGCCGGAGCTAGGATTACGCTACCAACGCACCAGCTCTTTGAAGGCGCTGTGTTTACGGTGCATGTTCGCCCATGTGATAAGTGGGATTGTGAATATCATGAGGCGTGTAATCCGACGGGGATTAAGGATGGAGATCGGTGTCGGGTGGAAAAAGTGCATAAACGAGCTGGTTTGACATGTACGCGGGGTCGGAAGCTGGGTTTAGCCGACGTGAATCGGGTTAGCTAGATGGGGTTGTGGTTGTTCCGCCAACTTCCCATTCTTCGGTAAAGACCACTTTGTTGTATTTGTCTTTCATGTGGGATTCGATATCATGGGTGACGCCGAGTTTCCAAATCTGTAGCGATTGGTTAAGTAGAATGCGGGGATCGGCGCTGATGGCGATGGTGACTGTTTTACCCTTCGTGGTAATTGTGAGGGATTTTTCTTCGACGTCACTAAACCGTCGGTAGATGAAGGCTTCAAGTTTTTCTTGGGCTTTGCTGAGCTTTTTGGTCACAGTGATTTCGTAATCGACGGTGTGTCCTGCGAGGACGGGATTAAAGTCAACGGTGACGCGCCCTCCGCCAACGTGACGGACCGTACCGGATTGGTTACCGATGCGAACGCGCATACCACGAACGAGTTTCTGGTCGGTTTTTACCCGGGCGCGGGGAATGATGCGGACTTGTTGGGCGTCGCGGAGTCCGAAGGCTTTCTGGGGTTCGAGGGTGAGTTTCTTGGTTTGTCCAACTTTCATGCCGAGGAGGGCTTCATCGACGCCGGGGACCATCCAGCCGCCGCCAACGATGATGAGTCGGGGTTGGTAGATTTCTTTGTCATCGTGGACGTTTTCGGCTTTGGCGACGTCTTCTTTGGTGGTGTCGAAAAGGCGGTGATCATCGTGGGTGTATCCGATGAAATCCGCGAGAATGAAGTCGCCGTCTTTTATAATCCCGGGTGTGGTCTTTTTCTTAGTTTTGAGTTTGGCCTTGGGTTTGGCCTTGGCTTTGCTGGCGGATTTGGTTGTTTTCTTTGTGGTTTTCGGTTTGGACACGATGGATCACCTTGTCAATTTCTAGTTGGTAACAGGCTTGTCCAAGCTCTTATAATAATTCCTCAATGATATTCAGGTCCTTCTGAATTCGAAGGAATTGGATACACGTTTAAATAATCAGCAGGGAATCTTAGGGTGAGGTTCCGGTCCATGGTCCGAGAACCAAGGATCTAAAGCCGGGTAACATCGCTGGAACGGCGAGTAGAGCCTGTGGACCAGTCGACGAAGGTCGATGGCATGAAGCAGGAAACCCTTACCTTCTGGTCGGGGTAGTTCACAATAATTCCGTCGGATTTCCCAGCCTGTTTACGTGTGTGGTGAAAGCATCGTTGAAGGTTCTGATGGTGGTTGAGTCACATGCTAAGCAGGCGGGTGGCGGACCGATGTATTGGTCGCAGCTTAGCGCGGGGCTCATTCAGCGGGGTCACGAGGTTATCATTCTGAGTGGGGCACCTGCGGATGGGCAGTTTGCGTCACCACATACCGTGGGATTGCTTCCGGTTCGGTCGAATCTTCGGAGTCGATCGGTTTCCACGTTAATGAGTCGGTATTGGTTCCGAAGGCGATATGTTTCTGTGGTTCGGGAGTTTGCTCGAACTTGGTGTCCGGATGTCATTCATACCGTGCCTCCGATTGCCTCAAAGGCTGCACTCCGTGCAGGGAGAGAGCTGGATGTACCGGTTGTGGCGTCGGTGTTATCACATGTGGAAACGCAGTGGTCACAGTTAGAATCGGGGCGTGTTCGAGGTCGTGTGTTTCGATACTTGGAATCTCGTGCGTTTCGAGAGCCTTATTCACGGATAATTTGTTTGACCCATCGATCTGAGCAGGTTCTGGCTGCGGAAGGAGCGTCCTCTGAACGAATTGTGTATGTTCCACATGCAGTGGACGTTACAAAGTTTCATTCGAGTGTGAAACCTCATTTTCGTCAGCAGTTGAAACTTTCGAAGGATGCCACAGTAATTGGATATGCGGGTGCGTTAACGCGGGAGAAAGGCTTTGAGGAATTGCTCGGAGCCCTGCATCAATTGACATCGGAAAAAGACTTGCACTTGTTAGTTGCTGGTGATTTTACGCGTCATCAGAAAATTGACAAGAAAGAACTTGCCCAAGTTCATTTTCTAGGTCAACTGAATCACGAAGATATGCCAGCGTTTATGACGTCGTTGGATTTGTTTGTGATTCCCTCGTTTACCGAGACACTGCCGACAACATTGCTTGAGGCATTGGCTTCAGGAACTCCGGTGATGGCTTCTGCGGTGGGCGGGGTTCCAGATTTTTTGCGCAGTGATTGGGGAATCATATTAGAATCACCAGTTAGTCAAGACATTGTTAATGCCTTGAATCACTGGCAGATACGTCGGGATGAGCTTCGACAGATGGGGAAGAAAGGAGAACAATATGTGAGAGATCATCATAACTGGGAGCGTACTAGCGAACTTACGGAAGGAGTGTATCAATTGTGTCTGGAGAATCGCTAGAGCCAGTTCCTAGTAGTCCAGATGCCCGGTTTGCCCAAAATATCGTGGCAGAAACGGTCACGATTGTTTTGATTTTTCTTTTTGGAATCGCGTCGTCGGTGTTGATTGTTCGTGGGTTGCCTCGAACACCGGTGTATGAATTTTACCTCTTTGTGTTGGTGTTTACGTGGGTGAATATTCTCATTCCGCTGGGGATTATGGGGATGGATGTCGCGTTAAGGAGGCACGTTCCTGTGGTGGTTGGCAAGCGTTCTTCGACATTAACGCGGGTCCTTGGTATGGCTCTTGTGACGGTGATTTTGGCGAGTTTTGTAATTATTGTGGTGGTAAACGTGTTATTGGTGTGGCTACCACCGAACTTTTTTGTCCCAAGTTACGCGGTTCCATTCCTTCAATTGGCTCTTTGGACGGTTCCGCTCACGGCGGTTAGCACGGTCTTGCAGGGAGCGTTTCGGGGGATGCAGGAGATGCGGTATTGCACCATGGCGATGGGGTTGTATCATGGGGCGTACTTTGTGGGGCTGACGATTCTTTTCGTTACAGGAACTATGACGTTGTTGAATGTGATTTTGGTCAATTTTACAGCGTCTGGACTGACGATTGCCTATGAAGC
>JAEOSV010000248.1 GCA_016840185.1 Candidatus Hermodarchaeota archaeon
ACGGCTTCTTGAAACGTCTTAATTTCTGCTTCACTTCTTGCTCCATCAATTACAACGTTGTTTTCAGATTCATCTGGAAATTTAGCGATGACTCGTTGAGCAATAACCGCTGGTCCAATCTGTTTGCGAAGTTCAATCATGACTTTTCCGAGTGTCTGAGGAGTATACTGGAGTTGTTGGTGGGCTGCTTCTTCACGGACAACGTCACCCATTACAAAGACAGGTATTCCCAAGTCTTTTGCAACGGTTGCACCCACGGATTTTCCCGACCCCGGCATCCCACAGAAAATAATGGCTTTCTTTACGGGCAACATAACCACGATTCAGAATATCGGTTACTTATACAGACTCTTATCCTTAGAGGCTTGCACGATTTCCACATGTTTGAAGGTGGATTCATCAAGAGTTGAAAGCCCCTTTGAGAGGGCGTGGTGAAGGGCTCCTTTTAGAACTCGATCTTTCAAATCCCGTCCTGAATAACCTTCAGTGCGTCGAGCTATAGATTCCAAATCGGCATCGACTGGCATTGGCAAACTTGATGAGTACTTTCTGAGGATTTGTAGCCTATCACTGTAATCAGGGAGAGGAAATAATATTTCTTCCTCAAAGCGGCTTCGGAGAGCAGGATCTAAGAAGTCACGACTGTTCGTAGCGGCAATTACTACAACGCCTTCTTGGTCTTCGACGAGGTCAAATTGGGAGATGAGAGAATTCACGACTTCTGTGACGTCACCACGAACCGATTGGAAGCCACGATCAAGGCCAATTGAGTCAATTTCGTCAATGAATACGATACATGGTTTCTTTCGGACAATATCCTCAAAGAGCTTGTTAACCTTGTCCGCTCCTGCACCAACATGTTGTCCGATGAGGGAGGTTGCTTTTACATAAGCGAATTCCGTTTGCGTTTCCCAGGCTAGAGCTCGAGCTAACATAGTCTTGCCAGTACCAGGAGGACCGTAGAATAGAACTCGGCGAGGTGCCCACTCTGCAAATTTTGAAGTGTCAGATATGTACTTTTGAATAATGAGGCACTTTGCCTTCGCATCTTCATGACCAATAATGTCATCAAAGCCAATTTCTCTACCCTTAGTAGGAGCAAAGTCAGGGGGTTCAATGAGCCGGATCTTTGTATTAGATACGATGTGGGCTTCTACAGGAATTACTGATACAACTTCAAAAGCAAAATCCGGTAAGAGTAATTGATCAAACAGATAATCAGTTGGTTTGACCTTGATTCCTTGCCATTGATCAACTGCATATGCACTGAAAAGTTTTTCATCCCGAATTCGGAGCAAAGGATTCACTGGTGTGTTATTTACTTCCAGGGGATATCCTGCAGGGCGTAAGACAACTTCTCTTGCGGGAATTATTTGTTGGGTTAGAGGGTCACCAGGTGTTCGTGCAATTTCAGCAAGCGGTTTACGTGAACGGGATGATTTCTTTGTCTTCAACCAATCGATGCCTCCCAGAAGCGCGCTGTTCGCCTTTGGTAATGGAGAATGATATAAAGTTTCCTGCTGATTTATCATAAAATCATCGTGAGGATGTAAGATGGTAGAGATTCGAAGTTTCATTGCTGTAGAAGTTGAAGATTCCGATGTGGTTCGACAAATTGAGAAAATTCAACAAGAACTCTTATCAAGTGGAGCAAAACTGAAACTCGTTGAACCTCAAAATCTCCACTTCACCCTCCACTTTCTAGGTAATATTGACGAGAAACAAATCCCAAATCTTGCTGAAATTATTCAGGGAGTCGAAGGAAATGGATTTGATGTTGAACTTGTGGGATTAGGTTGCTTTCGCCCGCAACGACCCAGAGTGATTTGGATTGGGTGTACAACCGGAGCAGATCAGCTTATCCAGCATCAGAAATTCCTAGGACGAGAACTTCGAGCACAGGGATTTCCCTCAGAGAAACGTAAGTACTCACCACATTTAACAGTGGTAAGAGTCCGGAGCGGTTTGAATCGTGACCAGCTAATGGAATTGGTTCAACACCATGCTAGCAAGGTTTTTGGAAAATTTCCAGTCAAGACCATTAAGCTCAAAAAGAGCACACTAACCCCTCAAGGACCCATCTACGAGGATTTATCTGTGAAAACCCTGGAGTAATCCATTAAACCCGAAATGGATTTTTGAAAGTGAACATCGATGAAGATACTAATTACTGGTGCAACTGGATTCATTGGTCGAAACCTTGTTGCAAAATTAATTCAACAGAATTTTGATGTCACAGCCTTAGTTAGAAGAACAAGTGAAGTCAAGGAATTACCCAAAGAACTCCGACTTATTGACGGCGATATGTGCGATAGTCGTTCAGTAGATGACTCAGTTCAAGGTATGGATGTTGTAATTCATCTCGCAGCCTATTTTGATTTTTACCCTAAAGACAAAAAGCGCCTTTATCAGGTAAACGTTGAAGGAACGAAAAATCTAGTTACCGCTTGTATCAAAGCATCAATTTCGCGGCTCATATACATTTCAACCGCCGAAGTGATTGGGCCTGTTGAAAATCCTCCGGGAACAGAGGATTCACCACTTCGTCCTCAATTTGATTATTCGAAAAGTAAAATGAAGGCAGAAGAAATCGTGAGAGCAAGTTCTCTTGAAACGGAGCTTGAACACGTAATTCTTCGTCCAACAGGAGTAATTGGTGAAGGGGAACTATATACAGTTTTTGAGACAATAGAGGCTGTCAATGAAGGAACAATCCCTATGCTTCCTGGTGATGGAGAAAAAACCCTCATGTATACATACATTGAGGATGTTGTAAGTGGAATTATTTCAGTCATCGATTCTAAAGCAGCTAAAAACCAGACGATAATTCTGTGTCCTGATGAGGGTATGACCTATAATGAATTGTTTACTTTCTTGGGAGTGAAACTTGGTGTTGATCCACCCCAAAGAAAGGTTCCCACAACCCTTGCTAAATTTGGCATTGGTCTAATGAGCCCCTTCAAGAACCGTGGAAAAACGACGTTCCTGTGGCACAGGCAATCAGTTCAAAGTATGGACGAGGAACGCTGGTATTCAAACGATAAAGCGAAGCGACTACTCGGTTGGATTCCAAAGACTACAATGCAGGATGGATTGAGTCAATCAATTGATTGGTATTATGAAAAGGGATACATTAAGGATAAACGCCGTAAGGCAAACGATTGAGGGCTTCCAAATTCGGAAGCCATTCTTAGATTCTTGGCTTGAAAGGAAATCACCTTCCAAGAAAAGACATTAAAAGGAGCTATGAATTCTAAAGACAAGCTCGTGGGCTGGTGGTCTAGATCCCAACCGGCAACTGCCATTGGCTAGAATGGTATGATGCCTGCCTGGGGCGAGGTTACTATTTGATGTAGTAATCCCCTTTCAGGTGATCCCGCGTTCAAATCGCGGCCGGCCCACCATTTTTCATGCTCCAGGAATTATTTTGTGAATTTCCACCAAGGTTTCAGAAGTAGCTTTGTTTCCTTGATGAGTGTGTTCATGTATTTCGGTATCCGTGGGTCTTCAGTGGGTGCTTTCTCGTGAATAGGAGTTCCCTGATCGCTCATTGCACTTAGTGTGTTGAATATTGATTCAGATAAAGCTTGAAGATCATAGCCGCCTTCTAAGAACATGATGACACGCCCATCGCAGTATTTTGATGCGACCTCCATGACCAGTTGGGTGGATTTGTGATAGGCGTCGGCACTGAATTGGAGCCCGGTTAGATAATCACGGAAGTGTGCGTCATATCCTGCAGAGACAAGAATAGCAGTAGGTTGGAATTGTTCAGCTATCGAAGGCAAGAGAGTAGTGAGACCCTTTAGGAAAGATTGATCGGCGACCCCTGGGGGTAGTGGGAGATTTACATTATAGCCCTTCCCGTTTCCTTCTCCAAGTTCATCTGAATATCCCGAGTACCCAGGGTATAGAGTACGTCCATCTTGATGAATGCCAAGATAAAGGATATCAGATTCTGCGTAGTGAATTTCTTGAGTCCCATTTCCGTGGTGGGCATCAATGTCGAGTATTAAAACACGGCTATCTGGAGTAGTTGCTGTAATGTATCTCGCTAGAACTGAGATGTTATTAAATAAACAGAATCCACGAGCAGATTGTGCGTTTGCATGGTGTCCCGGTGGACGCACGAGCGCGAAGGCATTATCCAGTTTTCCTGAAAGAATTTCTTCCCAAGCCTTGATTCCTGCTCCTGCTGCTAGGATGGCTGCATTATAGGAGCCTTTCGACGTGCGAGTGTCTGCATCCAATCGGGCTTCTCGATCGGATGCGTTGTGGATGAGGTCAATGTAGTCTTTCGGGTGAACGCGTTCTAGGTCAGAATGTTTAATTGCCGAGGGTTTTTGCAACACTATATGTCCATTCTTGAAGGCTTGTTTTTCTTCTAAGAATTTCATGACTGCAGTCAGACGTTCAGGGCGTTCTGGATGGCTGAAGCCCATATCGTGTTTTAGGAACGCGGGATGATAGAATAAACCAGTCGGCAAAATGGTAACCTCGCAGTGATTTGGATGTGTTAATCCAGCGTTAATTGGGTTTGTCTTTTATTTTTCCGCGGCGTGTCCTTTAACGCTTGTTCTTCTTCTGGATTGATGACCCCACCACACTGTTGTTTTATAGACTGCGCAATTTGGGGACCGATAGTCGGAACAGTGGCTAGTTGACCTAAAGGCGCATCGCGAATGCGGTTCTTAGAAATTAAACCTGCTCTGAAGAGGAACCGTGCGCGTACCCGACCAATACCATGAAGCTCAACCAACTCTGTGAGTTCCCGTTTTACTCCATACCTTACGCGAAGTTCCAATTCTTTGAGATCAGGAACGACTTTTTTATAACCAAAGATGGGTGCCAGTTCACGGCATGTATAAATTAGCCACTTTTGGGTATCCACTAATCGGAGAAGATCACCAGATCCAATTTTGAATTGATTGATGAGTTGATCTTCGGGAAGTTCTTCTATCCATGCTTTGACTAAAAGGGCGGTTTTCACTTCTGCTAAAAAGAACTCATAGCGATCTCTATGGTGCCGAGGATTAGGAACGGGCGTGAGAAATTCATCGATGTGTTCGATAACGTAATCATGAAACCGTTCATCTTCTCCTCGTCGAAGATAGAGATTCGCCATATCAGGTGTATGGCAAATTAGGTGGAGGAAAGATAAGTCGGTGATGTTCTCATATTGTTTAACAGCTCTTGAAAGACCGTCTCTGATGACAACGGCTGATTTGGGATCAACATAGAGTTGAGACACACGCTTTCCAAATGGAGTAGCAAACAATCGCTTTCCTTGTTGCTCTAGGAGGGTTTCGTCTTTAAGAAATTTCACGATTAAATCAATCATGTATTCGACTTCATCGGGGTCCCGTTGATGCCCAAAGAAGGTTTGCCGAATGAACTCCATGATACCGTCTTTATCTGAAGCATAATTCATAGCAATCGTGGAAAGAACATGACTCCGGAGCGCAGATTCGTTTGCCAGCTTGGAAATGATACCTTCGGGAGTTCCAAGCGTATAGTAATCTAAGAGAAAATCGCGTTCACCCTCATTCCGAGAAATAAGAATCGCCGTCCCCGTAGTATCATATTTCGGTCTACCAGCACGCCCAGCCATTTGCTTATATTCTAAGACAGGAATTGGCTGATATCCCTCAAGCCTATCATACCGACGATATTCTCTGATTACCACAACCCGAGCTGGGAGGTTGACGCCAGCGGCTAACGTCGGAGTGGCACATACTGCTTTGATTAAATTATTTCGAAATGCTTCTTCAATGAGTTTTCGTTCGGAATAACGTAGCCCAGCATGATGAAAAGCTACCCCGGCCCGAAGAAGCCGGGCTAATGTATCTGTAACTTGAGTGACTTCCCCCAGTTGGAGCAGGGTTTCAGCTAGGTTCCCTAGCTCTGCTTGTTCACTTTGTTTCAATCTTGGTGCAGTGATCGGACTGAGTTTTTGGGCAGTTTTAACCGCAGAACGTCGCGTATTCAGAAAGGCGAGGAGTTGTCCCTTTTTTTTGAGGACTCGCCGAGTAATATCTCCGATAGGAAATGAGGTGGATGGCGTATAGCTTTCTTCATCGCCTTCGCCAAAAAATACGCGACCTTCATGATAGACACCTTCACGCAGTGTAACCGGACGCCAGTCGCTCACAACAGTCTGTCCATTGAGCCATTCAGCCAGTTCATGTGCATTATCGACTGTTGCACTCAACGCCAAAATCTGAGCGTTGGGAGCAATTTGCCGTAATCTAGCCAGCACCACTTCCAGGGTGGGACCGCGCCCCGGATCGTTAATGAGATGAACCTCATCCGCGACAACAATATCAATATCAGACAGCCATTTCGCTCGATGCCGCAGAAGGGAATCCGCGCGTTCATTCGTACAAATGAGCAGGTCATAGGCACTGTATTTTTCTTCCACCGTATCATAGTCACCAGTGGTGATTCCCACATTCACACCTAGCTCAGAATAGGGACGAAACTCGTCATATTTTTCGGAAGCTAACGCGCGAAGCGGGCAAAGGTACAAGGCTTTTCCTCCGCGTTCAACGATTGATTTGAGCATACAAAATTCGGCAATGAGGGTTTTGCCTGACGCCGTCGGAATGGCTAACACTGCATTTTTTCTTTCAAGAATACCCGCTTTAATCGCCGCTTCTTGAGGAGGATACAGCGTCGTATAACCCTTCGCTTTAAAATACGCTTTAATCGATTTTTCAAGCGGTAAACGGGCAATCTGTTTTATAACTCAATCCCACCTACTACTTAAGCCCCTTTGATGTACTTCAGCTTACCAGGCCTCGGTTCAAAGACTAACCCATCTTTGTCACGCAACTGAATCACCGCTTGTCGAACGAAAGTTTCAGTAATGCCATCAAGCTCGGCACGTTCCACCAACTTCTCAATCGGAACACCGTCCGGCATATCCTTTTCGAGCTCACGAATCATCGTCAAAATCGCCTGCAACTTATCCCGCTGCGACTTCGCCCGCCCAATCATAATATTATCAATATCAAACTGCCCCGTCTCACTATCAAACCCCACCTGCTGCAACGACACCTGCACCAACCGCACCGCCGCCTGCGCATCCTCCGCCACCACCTTCTCCCGCAACGCCATCTTCGCATGCGCCTCCGTCAACCGAATAAGCGATTCCAACTGCCGCGCCGTAATCGGCACCGGCGCATTCTCCCGCTCCCCCGACTTCCGCATCCCCAAATAAAACTCCTTGACCACATTCAGCGCGTCATCGGAGAGAATAGGTGACACACTGCGACGCCCATACGCAATGTATTTCCGAAGTAAATCTGCTGAAATCGGCGGATCTTTAGATTGCCCCTTCTGCTTATGGAGGGAGATTATATGGTCAGCTGTCCTTTCATCACGCTCCGCTTCAGGTAAATCTGTTAGCGTGAAAATCAAATCAAATCGCGACAAAAGTGTAACCGGCAGATTTACATTCTCAGAAAAAGACCGCTCAGGTACATAACGCCCCAAATTCGGATTTGCTGCAGCTAAAATCGCCGTTCGCGCATTCAACGTCGCAACAATCCCCGCTTTAGCTATACTCACCGTATGTTGTTCCATCGTTTCATGTATAGCTGTACGATCTTGTGGTCGCATCTTGTCAAATTCGTCAATACATGCTGTCCCGCGATCGGCGAGGACGAGGGCACCAGCTTCTAGGGCAAAGCCTTCAGTGTCGGGATCGCGAAGTACAGCCGCGGTCAATCCTGCTGCTGTACTTCCCTTGCCGGATGTATATAGCCCACGTGGAGCGATTTGGGCAACGTATTTTAGAAGTTGACTGTTGTGTACGATGAGATTTCCTTGAGCGAGAACGAAGTGACCATCAGAAGTAGCGATATCATAGACGGTTATAACCTGGTTTATTTCCTCTATGCTTGTAATTGGGTCCCAGAAAATATCTGAATGAGCCAAAGTGTGCAACCAGGTGAGTGTGGGTGATTGAGTGTGACTGAACGTTGCTAGTTTTGAGACGACACTTTGGAGATATTTGCGTCCAACGCGTTGTCGGTGGGTCTTACCTCGTAATTCACCCAGGAACCCACGAGTCCAAGTTCCTCTTCGACCTTGAATTCCAAGGTCTTTGTAAGCATCATTGAGAAGGCGTCCAAAGTTTGGAACAATATCTTTCAGCTGATAACGACGTCGGTTGTGCATTATCGCTACCAATTCTTCAAGAGCTTTTTGTTTAGATTTAGAAATAAGATTTATGTGTTTGTTGAATTGGAGTATGTCTTCTGATTGTATTCTAATCTGATAGTAAGTCCTTCCCCGATAGGTTCCCTTCGTAATCGTTCTTTCTTTGATTGTGGCAAAAACACCAATGGTTGCCAACAAGTCGCTGATCTGATATGCCAGGTTCCTGCTGACGGTTGTAGCGGAAACGGTGGTGCTATGTTTTGAAATTGTACCATCGCCAGAAAAATATCCAGATAACAAGGCACATCTGAATGAGTAGGGAGAAGTTAGTAACTCCTTTGGAATTCGTTTTTCTCTAGACCCAGTTCCGAATCTTCTTTGAAACCAATTGGCTAAACTCGATTGGCAAAGGAAAACGCCCTTTTCGAAAGGTGAGGCTTTTCCAAATGTAGATTCAAGATCATTCACAAGAGTGTTGTTAATCAATTTATCAAGATTCGAAAACCGGATTGAGGGGCCCTCAACATTTCCTTCCGCCAGATAAAATCCAATTATCCTGCCCATTGGTTTTTCTAATTTGATTGTCTTAGGGAACCAACTATTATCTTTCTTACGCCGAAGCCATGACCCTTCAGGTAAAGATAATTGACCTTGGATTATTGCGCTCATCGTGTTGGGTGTGATGTTTGATAGCGCAGCAGCATTTCTAGCACTTATTCCATCGGTTTTTACTTGCTCGATTTGATTGGAAATTATATCTGTACTAACTAGTTCATCATTTGAAAATTCCATACTAAAATCGATGGCTGAGTTGTCACTTTCTAAATTGATTCTTCTTGCCACAGGCAGATAGATACCCGATTTGAGGTCGTTGGCATCCATTACCTTTAAGCGGCCATTGAAAATCGTTGTAAAGGAATGATTAGGAGTTGCTACAACACTTCTTCCAGAGCGGGTTTGAATCCTAACGAGTTTGGTTGTTTGATGGCGGCTAACCTCATATACTTTTGACTTTCTTATTTTCAGTGAGAATGGATCCATGGCCTGAGTATAAAATGAAACAGATTCGGGCAGTGATAGAATTTCAGTATGACCGTTTTTGATAATATCGGCTGAAAAGTCAGCCATCAGTTTATCAACAAAAGAACCAATGGGCTTTGTAGTCCATTGAAATTGACTTTTTTCTTGATTTCCAACATAAATTCGTTCAGCCCCATCGATACTCTTAGCGGTTCCGGGATCACCGACGAGGAGGATGTTGGAGTCGCCGCGGATTTTGACGCCGTCGGAGAGGACTTTTGCGACGCCGCCGAAGAGGAGGAGGCAGACGGCTTCTTTGATGTCGGTGAGGCCGTAGATGGATGG
>JAEOSV010000249.1 GCA_016840185.1 Candidatus Hermodarchaeota archaeon
ATGAAGCCGTATTACTGGAAGTTCTTTTACATGACGCTAATCTCCATGGGGCTTCGTTAACAAAAGCTAATTTACAAGGTGCTAACCTTTCCCAAGCTAGCTTATTCGAAGCAGACCTTTGGGGAGCCAATCTCAAGGGAACCATTCTTTGGGGAGCCAACCTGCAAGGTGCACAACTAATTCTCACTCAGTTACAGTTTGCGGATTTAGTTCGAGCGAATCTGGAAAATGCTATGCTTGATGGTGCAACTTGTGAATACACCGATTTTCGTGGTGCCGACCTACAGCTAGCCCATTTTGAGGGGGCTCATATCACAAGTTGCTATTTCGCAGGTGAATTCGGATCGGCCCGTCTCATGCTGTGTACACTGAAAAACGCCGCTTCACTTAATCAATTGGTAGCACACAAAGGACGATTGGGTCTACGTTCGGATTTAAGTTCAGGTGATAAACTTCGAGCGTACACAATTGATGATTACATTATCAAACCTCGCGACTCCCGAGATATTGCCCGAGACCATCGTGTACTCAAAATCTACTTCAAGCAAGAAGGACGGTTAGATCGAAGCAGCAAGCATTATTTAGATGAGATGCGAACGATGCGCCAATTCTATTGGAACCAAGCATCCGGTCAGCAACCCGAGAAAAACGAGATTGACCCACCGACAACCGGTGAAAGGATAAGGTTTGCAATTCGAGGTACCAGCAGTAAATTACTGGACACCCTTTTTGGGTATGGTGAAGAACCATCAAAGCTCATAGCCTGGACATTATTTTCCGTTTTTCTCACCGCCATTGTTTTATTCTGGTTTGATTTGCTGCAAGGAATTCCGATGACAACACTGCTTAGTGGGTTCCTAACAAGCCTAGCAACCGCCCTTGTTGCCTTTGCCGTAGCACCACCTATACCAGTGGAGCAAGTTCCACAATTTTGGTTCGCGAGCGTTACCGCATTCGTTGGCAAGTTCTTCTTAGCACTCTTTGTATTCATTCTTGGCCGAAAGGTTGAACGCTAGAATTCAAGCACCGGATAGAAGTCCTCCGCTAGAATGCGGGAAACATCGAAATACGTGAACGGGGCATTTCGTTTGCTGACCCCATTGATAATCTCAAAACAGAAACTCCGAGCACCTGCATCTACAAAAGCTTGAATCTTTGTCCTAACTTCTTCTGGGGACCCAGCAAGTGTAATGGATTTTATCGTGTCCTCAGGGATATCCGCAACAATTGGAAGCAGCTTGCTAATATCTAGTTCTGCAACATCATCTGCATCATAAGTGAGGAGGCTTACTCGGTCAGGGTGAATCCCTTGTTCCTCGTAAATGGTTGTATACTCATCTTTCCAAAAACCGAGAGCCTTCAATACGGAAGGCTGTAACACGAGTTGCCCACGCAGCCCACCCAAATATTGTGAAACACGTGCAGGATCATCATGCATGAAGACACGCCCCCAGAACCCAGCAGAGAGAGTTGAAGGCTCACGCTGGTAGGTTTTCATGTGTTGGTGAATATCTTTCAAGCCGTCTCGATACATCTTGGGTAACGCGGGGAAAGGAAACCAGCCATTGGCTAACTTCGCGGTGAGCTTCCGTGTTCGTGGACCATTCCCAGCAATCCAAATCGGTGGATTGGGTTGTGTAAGTGGCTTGGGTTCAAGAACAGCCCGTTCCAACTGATAAAACCGTCCTTGGTGGCTTACCGGCCCTGACTGTGTCCAGAGCAGCTTCATGACTTCGATGCATTCCTGTAATCGACTCACTGCATATTTTGAATCAAATCCATATACTGCCAGATTCATTTTTTCACCCGCACCCATCCCCAAAATAAAGCGACCATTCGACTGATGGTCTAACGAAACTGTATTTTGAGCAAGAATTGCCGGGTGAAGACGAATCGCATCTGTTACTGCCACGCCAAAGGACATTTCCGGTGCAAGTTCCACAAAGGCGCCAAGCATTGTCCATGGGGAAAGAAACGCATCAATAGCAAAAGGGGGCAGACCACGAAGATGATCAGGTACCCAACATGTATGCCAGTTCTTTTGTTCAATCATTTTCACAACTTTGGTTTTCACTAAATCCCAGGATCGTGAATAAAACAGCTGCTGTCCAAATTCAATCATTGGCACCACAGAACCCAATGGTGATTCGGTTATGCTTTCACTCTTTAGGATTCTTATATCTGACCTCTGGCTAGCCTGTGGCCCGTCTCGAAGAGATAATAATAACAAGAAGTGAAACAATAATGATTCCGATTATGACCCACCAGACCCAGCCCATCCAAATGAGCAAACCATCAATCTCAGCCCAACTGCCAAACACGGCCATGTATCCTGAAATCGTGATTACCACGACAACCATGAAGGCAATACACGCCACGTCAACCTTCCCAAGTCCCGCCATCCTAAATTTCTCCTATTACCAATTAATTGAATGATATTTTGAGTTACCACTTCCTCATAATGATGAGGCCAATCTTCCCAGATTACCCTTTGAATACGACACTATAAGGTTGATGATTTGAGTCGATTGGGTAACAACACGCACACTTAAATTACTCCTGCCAACAATGAAAACGAAAACGCTCCGTATCTATTTTCTTCCTCATTAGGTGAAACCCATGATTAAAACTAAACTCACCGAAATGCTCGGCTGTAAATATCCCATTATTCAAGCAGCTATGGGACCCTTTTATACCACCAAACTTTGTGCCGCCGTCTCCAACGCCGGCGCCTTCGGTGTCGTTTCGCACACAAATCTTCGAAACCTTGATCCGATCAAAGAGATGGAAAATAACATCCTTGACGTGGTCGAAAATACCGATGGCCCCTTTGGTGTGAATATCCGAACAGCTCGACTCCAAATCGACTATCCCGAACTCATCAAATTGATTCCTCGAATTCGTAAAGAGAACAAAAAAGTCAGAGAACAACTCCGCTTGGTCATTACCTCTGCAGGAGATCCACGTCCGGGTGCACACCATTTCAAAGATGTTGACCCAGATCTTTTGGTCTTCCATGTTATTCCTGCAAAATGGCTTGCTGTTAAAGCTCTCAACCCTGATTGGTTCCAGAAGAAATTCCCAGGCACCAAAGGTGTTCTTGATGGTCTCGTAGCCACAGGCTATGAAGGCGGGGGACACAACTCATATGAAAAAGTCGCAACTACCGTTCTTACCGCAGAAATGGTAGAATTTGCAGGTGACACTCCCGTGGTGTCTTGTGGTGGCTGGTATGATGGTAAAGGTCTTGCTGGCGCTCTTGCTATGGGTGCTGTCGGTATCCAAATGGGCACCCGATTCATCGCCACTAAAGAATGTGAATTCCACGACGAGTACAAAGCACTCATCCTACCTGCGACCGACGAAGATACCGTCATGACTACCGGAGCCTTTGGACCTATCCGATTACTCAAGAACGAATACTCAAAGGAGCATGGTGTTGCGGTCCCCGACCGTGAAGCCCGGATGGCTGAAGAATCCTCTATGACCGCGGATGACCTCCTCGATGAAATGGAACGCTACGAATTCGTCTACAAGGGCGATGTCCAGAAAGGTCCCATCCTCTTGGGCCAAACCATTGGTGGTATCGATACCATCCCAACGGTCAAAGAAGTCGTCGAAAGCATTGCCAAAGAAGCTGAAATGCGACTCAAAGCAGTCTCCAAACTAATTAACTAACTACTTGACATCGTAATGAGGAGCAAACAACAAGCTCCTCGTTGCACCTATTTTCTTAGCTTCATCCACTTTTGCCTATTTCTTTAGCCTTTAATAATCCGAAATACGAGAACACGGCATGAAATCAGATGAGGAATATGAGTCAATTCGACAAAGTATCGCTACATTTGTTGAGGGTTTACGGATTTTAGAGTACTCCACCATTTCGAAGATTTTCCATCAGGATGCACTCTCCTTTGGTGTCCATGCCGGCTCGATTTCATTCGTGCGACGTGAACACTGGAAGGCGATGCGAGAGCGTGAGCTCGCTGATGGGACCTATGATCCTGAGAATCAAGCGTGGTTTGAAATTCTTTCAATCAAACGATATGGAAATGCAGCATCGGTTATCGTTGAGCTAGCTTTTACTACGGATTCGGTTGATTACATTGATTTGTACCATATGCTGAAAACCGATGATGGGTGGAAAATTGTTAATAAAATTTATCATCATCTCGAGAAGAAAAAACGTTAGGTAACCCATGTGAAACTTGATTAGCAGAAGGATTAAGTGTCGTGAAGAATAGGAAATCATGGGGTAAACTCAATGGCGTCTGAGACAATGGCTGCCCCTGATGCAGTTGTCGAAGAAGTATTGGGCGTGACGATTACCACTGTTGTTGATAATCACTCCGCTCAAGTCGGATTGAGTAACGTATGGGGATTATCCTTGCATGTGGAAATCCAATTTCCCGGACGTACTGAAGCGCTCCTTATAGATACCAGTGGCAGTGCCCAAGTCTTCCGACACAACGCTCAAGCCTTAAATCTCGATTTTTCCAATCTCCGTGCACTCGTGATCACTCATTTTCATCACGACCACTTTGGAGCAATTCAACCAGCACTAGAGATGATACAACATACCGATCTCATTGCATACCTACCTGCCCATCATGATGATCTCGAAATGACCTTAAGTCGAAGTGGTATTCGTCGAGTAATCGCTGAAGAAGCCCAGATGATTCGATCCGGCGTATCTACGACGGGATCCTTAGGTCCAAAGAAGCTCAAAGAACATGCTGTCGTAGTGAACGTTGAAAGCGTGGGGTTAGTGATGCTTACCGGTTGTGCGCATCCGAAGGTCGGACGCCTACTACAATCTGCGAAAAAAGTGTTTCCCGGACGACCGATTCATGCCGTCATTGGTGGTTTCCATCTCAAAACCGAAGAGGAAGGCATCAGCCTGGGAGAGCTGTTCAAGAAAGAAGATGTGAAATTAGTCTCTCCGTGTCATTGCACAAAGAAACCCGTGAAGGAAGCACTACGTACAATTGTTGGTGAAGAAGTGTACCGAGACAATGGGTCTGGCACCACATTTACGATTCAATAACTTCCTTTAACATTGCTGTCCCCAATCCATCCAGAACAGTGTGGAATCTGTCACCACATCGATCAAAACCGGTTGAAAACAGATAGCAGACAAATTACCAAAATAATCATTCATGCAGCCAACAGTAGCCCCACTCGGGAGTTGTAATGTATAGCGCCCGCTTGATTTCACGATGAATAGCCCGTGGATTCCGTATATTTCGGAGATTGCGCAATACCAGTTTTTTCCGATAAACGAACAGACGAAACAGTTGACGGAAAATGTAGGTTATCCGTTGGAAGTAGTAGCGATGCATATCAGTCATGAGGGGTGGCAGGTCTTCTAGGCTCACGTATGGATTGAGTTCAAACCCGCTGATGGTTTCTTCCCACCGTGCATAGTCATCAATTTTCCCTTCAGCAACAAGTTGACTCCAAATCGGTGTCCCACGATACACCGACAAAGGGTTGAACTGAGCATAATCTAAATCCAGAGCAGTGGCTTTTGTGATGGTTCCCCACATTTCCTCAACCGTTTCAATTGGAGCACCCAAAATGAAACTGCCCACAATATCTAACTGGGCTTTCCGCGCTTTTTTCACACCAGCCTTTTGAATTTCATAGGTGGTGCCTTTCCGATAGTATCGAAGAATGCGATTGACACAGCTTTCAATACCAAAATAGATCAGCCGGCAACCAGCTCTGTGCATTTCCCGATACATCTTGTCATCAGATTGGTTCACTCGTCCATCAGCATACCATTCAATATCCAGCCCGTTTTTCCTAAGCAGGTAGCATAACTTGAGAACACGCTTTTTGTTCAAGGTGAAATTATCATCATTGAACATGAATTCGCGAAGACCGAATTTGCTCATATAGTGTTCCAATTCCTCGATAACATTTTCTGGAGAGCGGTACCGAATCGTATGGCCAGTAAAGGAACTATTCGAGCAGTAGGTGCATTTGTAGATGCATCCCCGCGATGTTACCATTGTGCCAAGATTCCCTGCAGTACCTTGCAGCAAACCTAATTTTCCATACGTGAGATGCGAAACTAGCTCGAATGCGGGGAAAGGAAGCGCATCCAGGTCCGTAAGTAGGGGACGATCGGTGTTACATTTAAGGCGCCTATTGTTCCGATAGGAAATCCCAGCAATTTTTGAAAAATCCGGTTTTGATTTCTCGAGTTGTTGAACTAGTTCAACTGAAGTTTCCTCACCTTCACCTCGTACGATGAAGTCAACATCATGATATTTCGCAAGGATTTTATCATGGTTAAATGTGGCAAAATGTCCTCCTAGCATGATTGAAACGTTCGGAAGCAGCTCCTTGGAAATATGTGCGATATCAGTAACGTTTTGGAATTTGCTTGTTAATGTAGAAATACCCACGATGTTAGGTTTAGTGTGTTCGAGGCGCTCCACTAGAGCTGACTTGGTCCGAACACCTTCGGCATACATATCGAGAACATCCACTCGATATCCATGGCGTTGCAACATCGCTGCAACATAGAGAAGCCCTAAGGGAGGTGTCATGGATCCGACATCCACTCCGCCGAGGCGAACATCCTCAAGAAGATACGAAGGTGCAATAAGGAGAACCTCAGATGTCATGGCACCATTAATCACTAAGAGGGTCTATTTCTCCCTTTCTCAGAATAGGAAAAGACTTCCGTGAACGAGGGGTCCAAGAGTCTACTTGGTGGGTTTTAATTCGGATTTTATAAGTGTGATATCGTCGACTAGCTCAGGTGGGTATTGAATACCTTCAAATGCCGTGAACAACGAGTGAAGTGCATTTATCTGAGGTCGAGAGAGCCCTTTAGCCTTCAGATCTCGAGCATGCTGGATGAGAGAATGTATGGCAGGATATACCTGGGTTGTTAGGTAATCGGGAAAGACTTCACGCTTGTTTATATCTACGTAATGGATTTCAACGCCATTTTCATAGCAAGCACCTAGAATCCGTTCGCGAATTTCTTCGTTGGCAACTCCGATGGGTAACACGACGACTGGGGTTCCTTCTGGCATGGCAACCTTATTTTGAACCGCCCTACCCACTGCTTCATAAACATCTCCTGGGCTTCGAATCCATTTGGCCTCAGCAAGAAGAGTACGACTATCAGACTTGGCTAAAAGATCAACGACTCCACCGGGAATTGTGGCTTTTTGTTCGACATCATACCCGTTGGCTTCAAGATACCGTCGATACACGGATAATAGCAGAAACTCTGACATTACACTCACATCTTCTGTCTAATACTGCCTTCGACGACCTATTTGTGACTGTCGGCATATCAACTCACATTCATAAAAACTAGTACTTTTTCTCAGAAAGCGACAGGAAGAGAATGAGAAGCGGGGGACTCTTCCCATTCTTTTCCTTCTTGACAGAGGATATAGTTACAAACAGATTGGAAGTTAAGCACCAGCAGTCTCCGGACTTGTTGAGTGCCGTAATCTCCGTCGATATAGGAAGAACCCAGCGATCGCGAGAATTATTATAATTGACACCCCAAGTCCAACGGAAATTAGTAATGGAGGAGGATTGTGCCCTAGGAGTGTAGAAAGATGAAGCCCCGCGGCTTCCCATACATTTGCGATTGCTGTAAGATGTCCCGAAATCTCTGTCAATTCAGCTGAATAGGAAGCGAAGCTGTATCCTAAGTTACCGCTATTTTGTAATTCGCGCCCTAATCCGAGGAAGGTGTCCATCATCAAGGAGTGATGAGTAGGGGAACCGATTACGGTTAGGGAGGCATTGTGACTGAGGGCGGCTAAATGGGGTAGTGCTTGTTTTCCAATTTCGATGAAGGTTGTCAAATCATAATCTGTTACGATCTTTGGAAGGGCCTCCAATGCGCCCTTGTATGACCAATACTGAATGGTCATCATTGTTTCTATGTATGGTCCCAAGATAGCAAGAGAGTCGATGTGGATTTGGCGGATTGTTGAAATTGGACTCTTTTCATTGAGATATTCTGTTAATCCTTGAGGATTCAGGTCAAACGCAAGCTGCCTGAACGCACTTGAACCAAAAAATACACTGGGTACATCGACAAGATCCGGGGCGTATGATGCCCGATCTCCAAGTAATCGGCTGCATATCAGGTTCACGAGTTGGTAATCAAAATCCGCAACAGGTCCACTGCCCGGTTGCATAATAATAGTCCCATATCCAAGGGCAGCCCATGCATCGTTGAGTGTTGTGTAATTGATGGGGTAGTTCCAGCGTCCATCAGAGGGGTAGCCATAATTCGGTTCACATGCTCCGGTACCAGGGTCCATTATCAAAGCAGTTTGGGCTGTATCATTATAACCAACTGCCACAATGGAGTGTCCAGCAGAGGTTTGAGCGTATGTGATGTTGAGGGTACGAACGATGTCGTAATCTTCCGGTGGAAGATAATAGGGGTCAACCCAAAGTGAGAGCGGATATCCAGCATCAATCGTGGCGCGTAAAATGTCAAATGCTTCAATTTCACCGGATGTGCGTTTAACATTGAAACCGGCGCTTTCTAGAATTTGTGCCAAACTCGACCCTAGTTCTGATTCTGAATCCATGCAAAATGTTGTATTGAGTCCATAGAACTCACTCAGGATCATCACAGGTCCCATTTGTCGAACCCAAGGACCTGGCCAGAAGTGCATAGCAGCCTCTTCACGAACCATGAATGTGGCACATCCAATGCCAGAAGCCGCAAACACTCCTGCTAAATCTAAGGGTACGCCTGCACTTTGCAGTATCATGGATATGGCTGCCCAATGGCAGTATCCATTGAGTTGCTGCCATTCATAGTGGACACCGTCCACTTGTTCAGCTGACTGCCGCGAGAATACGGCATTATCTGAGAGGTTTTGGATGCCTGATGTCTCGTATTTTACTGATATTGAGAAGGCACTGAAGGAGAAAAGAAGAATCAGTGTCATTCCGAAGAGCGTAGATTTCACATTCATCGCCTTAATGTTTACCAAACTTCGGTAATGTTATACCAAAATCAATCATATTAAGTCATGGGAACTTAACGGTTCATTTTTCAGCCTAGAACTATCGAAAGGCAACTAGAATCCGAACTGACCCAATACAAAACTATATAAATGTTTACTGATATTTGGTAAACATGTGAGAAGTAACGTCTTCACGATGATTTACTCTCACAACATCGAAAACACGAGGAACACTACATTGAGCATCCTTTCCCCCGATGAACAAATCGTGTGGCAACGGTTTCATCACGGGATGTCAACAAGCACGATAGCAAAAGCAGCACCCAAAAAGAGGTGGTCTGTTGCTTACGTCTCACGCGTGTTGAACCGAGCCCGGGGAAAAATTGCTAAAGCACTGCAAGAACAGGCGAAAAGTCATCGTCTGGATGTGGAAAGCCTGTTAAATTATAATGGTCTTCTGATCGGATTTGATTACCAAGCAAATACAGTAGTCTATGTCATCTTTACGGTGAAACTCGGAATCATCGTGTGGTACAAGCATGCCTCATATGCGGGGATGCTGTGCCATAATTGTCCAAAACTAAAGGAGTGTCGAGAAACTCTTGACACCATAATTTCTGAGTATGACATCAAGCTGCGACCCGATGAAGAAGTGCTGCCGATGACACAGCAGTCTTCGGCGATTTTTAACAAGCTGGCAGCGAAAGAAATTCCTCGGTATCAACGGAGTTGAAACACTTGAGTAGAGAAAAAGAAGAAAGTCGTGTAATCCGACCTCCTGGAGAACCTATCTCACATGGACGAGTCTTTAAACCCTCTCCCGCATATTACAGGAAACGTCTTCTGGAAATGTTGCTCTTAGCAGCCTTGTATAATATCGTGGCATTGGGCATTTGGTTTGGAATATCACTTATCGGATTTGTTAACCCTGAATTAATATGGATGAACTTTGCTAATTGGTGGCTCCCCATCACAATTGGCGTTTGGCTTTTCAACTTCTTCTGGTACATCCCCGCGGCGATTCTGACTCATATGTACGTTCGAAATATAGAATATTCAGTGATTTCCGAATCAGGGGAAACTATGCCGGAAGTCTATGTCAAGAAAGGCCTATTCAACCTCACTCGTAAGCACGTACCATTTCGAACCATTACGAACATCAGTACCAAAGCGGGCCCACTGGATCGTCTATTTAGTATTGGTTCGGTGAACATCGAAACCGCAGGATTCTCTGGTGAGAAAAAAGAACCTGAAGAAAAACTTGAAGGAATTGAATTCTACGAGGAGGTCCGGGACTTCATTCTCCAGGAGCTACGGAAATATCGTTCACCCTATGTAACAGGCACTGAACCCGGAACCTACAGGGATGACGAAATCCCCAAGTTACCTGATTCCTTAGATGACGAAATCCTCATGACATTACGCGACATGAAAACCATCCTAGAAGATATCTCGAAGAAACTGGAAAAAACTTGATAATAGAATTAGTTTGCCCTAAAGAGGAAGGAAAAATCCTTCCTCATTTCCAGTTTTCTATAACTGCAACCAGAAGAATTGAAGGAGGGTCGTAGTAATGATCTCTTTTTCTTCAATGATTCTTCTCCTTTTTCCACAGCTTCGTTCTTAGTTTTCATCCGAATACAGATTCGAAAATATCCATTGGTAAATTGCTCGAATATAAAAACGCACATGGATTTCTAAATGTGGGAGTTGCGACTTTGCCAAAGAAAACGAAAGAGCCAGTAAACCTGCTCATCCATGAGAAGAGCCCGTACCTGTTACAACATGCTCATAATCCCGTGAATTGGTATCCATGGGGAGATCAGGCGTTCGAGAAAGCGAAGAGCGCGGACAAACCCATTTTCCTTTCAATTGGGTATAGCACTTGCCATTGGTGTCATGTAATGGAACGGGAATCCTTTGAGAATCCGCGAATTGCGAAATTGATGAATGATGCGTTCGTGAATATCAAGGTGGATCGAGAGGAGCGTCCCGATATCGATTCGCTTTACATGTCGGTTGCACAGATGATGACAGGAAGTGGTGGTTGGCCCCTGACCATCATTATGCGACCCGATAAAACGCCGTTTTTTGCTGCAACTTACATCCCACCCGAAACGCGGTTTGGTCGAATGGGAATGGATGAGCTAGTACCTGAGATTCAACGATTGTGGAAACAGGATCGTACACGATTAGATACTATCTCGAAAAACATTCAAGATAGTCTTGAAGCCTCAGCATCTGGGTCATTTGGTGCTGAATTAGGCGAAGGCGTTTTGGAAATGACCTATGACCGTTTACACGAACGCTTTGATGAAGAGCACGGTGGCTTTGGTTTTCGCCCCAAATTTCCCTCACCACATAATTTGCTATTCCTGCTCCGATACTGGAAGCGCACTAACAACGGTGATGCCTTGCGCATGGTCGAAAACACCCTAGATGCGATGCGTTTGGGAGGAATCTTTGATCATGTGGGATTTGGTTTTCATCGGTATTCCACAGATCCCAAATGGTTACTTCCCCATTTTGAGAAAATGCTATATGACCAGGCCATGCTGATCATGGCTTATGCTGAAGCGTATCAGGCAACACGTAAGGACGAGTATGCACAGACGGTTCGAGAGATTATCACCTATGTGCTCCGTGACATGACCAGTCCTGAGGGCGGCTTCTATTCAGCAGAAGATGCCGATAGTGAAGGAGAGGAAGGAAAGTTCTATGTTTGGTCTGAACGAGAGGTTCGCGATGTCTTATCGAAGAAAACAGCAAGTGCGTTTCTGAAATTCTTTAATTTTACAACACAAGGAAATTTCGTGGAAGAAGCAACCGGAAAACGCATGGGTACAAACATTCCCCATCTTAAACACACAATTTCTGACACCGCGTTAGTAAAGCTATTAGAAGGCGCAAGAAAGAAACTGTTTGAGATACGCGAGGGCCGTATTCATCCTCATAAAGATGACAAAATCCTCACGGATTGGAACGGCCTCATGATAGCGGCACTCGCAAAAGCAGCTCGAATTCTAAGAGAACCCAAGTATGCTGATGTCGCAAATGACGCCACGAAGTTCATTTTCGAAAAGATGTACGAAAATGGGCGATTACTTCATCGATATCGTGATAGTGAAGCAGCTATCCCTGCGTTCCTTGATGACTATGCGTTTATGATCTGGGGACTCCTGGAATTGTACGAAACAACTCTTGAATCTACATATCTCAAAAAGGCTATCGCTTTGAATGATGTTCTTCTTTCCCATTTCTGGGATGAAAAAGGGGGTGGTTTCTTCTTCACTGCGACTGATGCTGAAGGATTACTGGTGCGTAGGAAGGATGCATACGATGGAGCTATTCCATCAGGAAACTCTGTGGCGATGCTTAATTTGCTTCGTTTGAGTCGAATAACGGCGAAAACAGATTTGGAGGCTAAAGCGGCAAAAACTGGACAAGCGTTTTCCGGAGAAGTGCTAGGTGCTCCCGCTGGATTCACGCTCATGGTCAGTGCTGTCGATTTCGCTGTAGGTCCAAGCTATGAAATCGTCATAGTTGGCGATCCTGATGCCTCAGATACCCAGACAATGGTTCAGACCATTAATGACCAATTCATCCCCAGCAAGGTGATCCTACTCGTTCCCACGGATGATAGAGCAGAGACCCTCATTGAACTGGCCCCATTCATCAAGGACTACAAAGGAATCAACGGAAAAGCGACCACCTATGTCTGTGCAAATTACGTCTGCCAAACCCCAACAACGGATGTGAAGCACATGCTTCAGCTCTTGAACTCATAGACGTTTCCGAGCACGGAGGCACAGGAAAGTTGGGTTTCGTGAAGTTTTTTCGTAATTTTCCGGAGAGTGGCGTTTGAATTCCTCTGTTGGTCGCGTTTCAATGAGTTTCTCGAATTGAAAACCTGTTTTATCCAAACACTCGAAGAAGGTACTCAATGGTCGGCGATACGTTGGTACAATTAACCCAAATCCACTCCAGAAGATTTCCAAATATTCTTTCTCGTAATAGTTCTTTGCGAGTATTTCTTTCTCTGGATGTTCCTTGTACGAAAATTTCGAAAAGGGGTGTTCAGTGGAGAAAATGACGTGCCCACCATCACAGAGTACCCGGTGAAATTCATTAAAAAGTGAGTGCCAGTCTTTAACATAGTCTAGCACGAGTGAAGAGAAGACGATGTCAACAGAGTGATCCGCTAAGAAATCGAGGGATTCTTCAAGGTTTGCGCGGCGGATAGTTGCTCGATTCCCAACTCGTTGTTTTGTAAACTCAATCATTTTGGGGCTAACATCTATGGCAGTGACTGTTGCCTTTCTATCTAGGAGAAGTTCCGTGTAAAATCCAGGCCCGCACCCAGCATCGAGCACATGCTTGCCCTTTACTTCTGGCAGTAATGATAAGATTGCAGGACGTTCAATATAGGCGTTATATGGTGCCGTTTCTATTCGGGCATTGTATCTTTCAGCCATGGCTTCATAGGCATCCAAAGCAATTGGTTTTTCTTTATCGCGCTTACTCAAGCTTAACCCTCGGCTGAGTCTTCGTCTAGCATACTCGTTACTTTCAACTGGTTGATTCCACGCAATCTCTGCAATTGGCTAGCCAACTCTTTGATTTTTCTAGCCTGCCCATTCACCACGATTACTAACAGACAATGATGGCTATCTAAGTGAATGTGTGTTGCTGAAGAAATAAGAGGGGTATATTGGTGTTGAATGTTGGTGAGTTCTTCCTCCAATCCAGGAATTTCATGATTGTAGATGATAGTAATTGTACCAACGGCGCGAACCGCTGGATCATGCTCCCATAAATATTCTGAAATAAAATCGCGCATCGCTTGTTGAATGGCCTTGGACCGGTCAAATCCGATACTCGATGTCACTTGATCAAATTCATCAAGTAGATTTGGTGGGAGAGAGATGCTAATACGTGCAACACCAGGCTTTGTCATTGGATATCACTTCAGTTGAGTCCTCTTTGGTACCGACTGTAATATTTATATGACGCTAGTATTACTTTTTTGGTCGGGAGTAATACCATGCTGAGCCGTATCGCAAACCAACGACTAGCCAAGAGTTTTTCAAAAATCAGGTTTACATTTACCGACATTGAATGGAAAGAAATCTCAGCGGACCATGTAGGAATCTACATTCATGTACCTTTTTGTGAACAACTCTGTTCGTTCTGTCCTTTTCACAAAGTCGTATATCGTCCCGAGTTAAAATCGTTGTATCTTCAGGCGATTGAGAAGGAAATTCATCGTCGGGGCGTTAGTGGCCAAGTTGAATGGGTATACATTGGTGGAGGAACACCAAATTTACTTGCCCCCCATGAAATCGGGCAGATTCTTGGTGCCCTCCGTAAACATGTCGATTTGACGAATATCGGGATGGAAGGAAATCCTTTACAGTTTACACCAGAGTATCTTCAACAGATTCGGGAGTTGGGTGTAGAGAAATTGAGTACCGGCGTTGAATCCCTAAAACCGGACACGCTGAAGCTCGTGAACCGGGCAAAAGCGGACGAAACCCATATTCAATCCGTCGTAGATTTTGCTAGGGATTTAGGATTCACTGTAAACGTGGATCTAATGATTGGTCTTCCGAAGCAATCGAGCGAGGATTTTCTATATGATGTAGATCGAGTGGGAACGATAAATCCGCAGCAAATTACAATCTACCCATTTATGGACATACCGGGAGTCCGAGTTACCCCCGAAATGAATTCACGAAGCATGTTCAATCACATCGAACAAGCAGGAGAAATTCTGGAAAGATACAGGTATTTTCGGGAAAATGTCTGGGTCTTTTCAAAGACTAAACACATCTATGATTCAGCCCGAGATGAGCTGGTAATTGATTACCTGGGATTTGGAGCTGCAGCCTTTAGTAAGGTGGGTGGATTACAGATGGTCAACCCACCCTTCGCGTTATACTTAGATATGCTACAAAATGACAAGGCATTGGCATTTCAAACGACAGTAGATGAAACTTCAGAGGATTGGCGGAAATTTGCTCACCAATTGTATAACCTTCGATTAGATCCGAAAATAATTCATGAACTGCCGAAGAGCATCAAGTTTGTACTCTCTTTGTTGAAATTGACAGGAAATGTGAAAGGAACACAGGTTACACCGAAGGGCCGATTCTTCGTGCATGATTTAACAAAAACAGTGGTGGAAAGCTTACCTTTCCCAGTGAATAATCCGTCAGCAATCATGAACTACGAAGAATATGAAAAACTCTTAATTTCTGCTCAGGCGCTTTTGTTGAAGAAAGAGCAAACTAGTGAACCTGTTTCATCTCCTCTTCCTCAGTCAGTGAACCTTTAGTTCTGATTTGATTAACAATCGTTGGGTATTTCCATGGGGTTTACGACAAGATAGTGAAATCCATGGTCTTCAGGATCTTTGATTAGTTTGCGGAGAGGATTATCACAGGTTGGACACCGCTCAACATGTTTGGGGAGTTTCCTTTCGCATTGAGGACAATGGATCATGTTGGTCACCCTTAGGAAAGGCAGTAAGTCCATCCCTAAAAACTTCGGTGAACCGGATTGTGTCAGTAACTACTGTTTGATAGGAAAACCCAGGAGAAGAGAAGAATTCTCACAATTGGAGAGACATCTTGATTAGAACCCGAGATAATCTCCATGGATGAACTGGTGGTTAAACCATGCCACGATTTTATCCATTGTCTCTTCAAAGGCAACGGGATTGGTGAGGTTATGGTTGGCACCGGGCACCACAACTAGTTCCTTGGGTTCTTTGGCTTTTTCATAGAGCCGAGTGACCCCAGCGAGATCAATTCCTTTGTCAGCATCACCCGTAATAATGAACAGTGGAGTGGGCGCAAGTTTGTGGATTTCGTTCATGACATTGTATTTCTTGGCATCTTCAATCATATTTTCAAGGGCTCTTTCTCGAGTTTCAGGGTCAGCGAGTCCATGAACTTCATCGGGAGCTTCCTTGAGAAGTTCTTCGATAGCTGCTGGGACTAGTGGAGATTTGGCAAAAGCTAAGGGGTCATAGACCGGTGCGCGAAGGGCTACAGCGGTTATCAGGGAATCTTGAATGGCGGTGATTACTGCCACCGTTGCGCCATAGCTTGGAGCGTAGACTCCAATCCATTCGGGTGAACAGTATTCAGATGAGAGTAAATGGCGTACTGCGGCTTGTGCGTCTTTGAGTTCACCGGCAAGACTGAATATGCCTTCGCTGGAACGGAAACCCCGAAAATCAAAAGTGAGAACCCCAAATCCTGCTTCGGCGAGTCGCGTAGCAATTCCCCTAACTTGATTGGATGAACCGGGTAAGCCATGAAATTTAATGACAAAGGAATAGGCACCCTCTTCCTCAGGGAGGACGAAATTACCTCTGATGGTTTCCCCTTCCGATTTAAATTCGGTGGGAACAATTCGAATTGTCAAACATAAACCTCCTCGTCACATGAAGCGATGATGAGTATAGAGGTTAATACTTCGTTCAGGTTTTTTTACGTATCTGGTAGAACAAAATCGCCGAGAGAATGGCTGCTGCTTCAGCTACTGCAAGTATTGCAATAAAGTATGATTCCATGTAAATGAAATGAATGGCAATATTGGAGGAATTAGGCATTTGGAGGATGAGGGGGATTTGGAATAGGATAATGACATGAGCCATAACCAGATAGCAAATACTAGCAGCGATTGCGAGTTTGCTTGAAGGCAGAAAGTGTCGAGTGTGAAGAAAGAGAATAGCCCAGACTATGAAGGTTATGGCCCAAAAAATATATCCCGCCAAGAGTGTTAATTGAAATTGGGGGAAAAGCGGACCTGGTAAGAGATTATTATACCAACCTTCCACGAAGAAATCGGGATTATAAAGTAACAAATCCGAAACGACCATTAGCCATCCTGAGAGTAAAGAAAATAGCGAGACACTCAGGGCAAGAAATGAATTATAATACCTGAAAAGGCCGAAGAAGGTAATTCCGGTTAAGGTGATTGCTAGTGCAATGAAGGCTAGCCCCATGGTTTTGTATACATTGGTTACGTTACTTGGAGATGGAACTAATCGTGCACACCAAATGAGGTAAAATCCAACAATCATAATTCCCATGGCAATTATACCAATGATGAAAAGTGCACGTGTGAAAGGACTGAGAAAGCCAGTGGGCACCTGGTGAGATCCCATATCAGAGGTTTGTGTGCCTAAAGATGGACGATAACGTCCCGCGTCAAGACACGGCAAACAAAAGAATATTCCACCGATACGTTGCTGACATTGAGGACACACACCTCCCCCACATGCATTGCATACTCCTATTGCATCTTGGTTAGCATGGATAGCACATTTCACCAATACTCCACTCCAATCGCTTATTCTTGGTTCCCATTTAAATCCATGATGGTTATGACATCACCTCCTAGCACCCAGAGTATTATGCTGTGAACGGTGAAGATTTGTGCGTAAGAATTTGCAAAGAGTTTTGAACTGAGACAATATTTTGTCTGAGTGGAGTGAGACAAATGGATCAAACGGATGAAGTCTCAATTCTGATTGGCGGTGAAGCCGGTGCAGGTATCTCAGCTGCGGGTGTTTCACTGGGCAAAGTGTTCATGCGTGGAGGACTCCACGTGTTTGGTGTCGTCGATTATCCCTCCTTAATTCGTGGCGGGCATAACTTCTATATGGTCCGCGCAAGTAAAAACTCTGTTTACAACCAGTGGGATAATCACGACCTAATCATCGCCCTCGATGAAAATACGATTCACCGTCATTGGAAGGAGCTCAAGCCAAATGGAGGTATCATCTTTGACGGTGATCAAATCTCAGCAGAAAGTTCTGACCTTCCAAAAGAGGTCAAAAACTTATTTCCTATTCCACTCAAATCAATTGTTAAAGAAGTTCAGGGTCGACCCGTGGTTCGAAATACTGTAGCCCTCGGTGCAGCGTTAGGACTGTTTGGTTTTAACATTGACATCCTTGAAGACATCCTTCGCGAATTTTTCACCCGTAAAGGTGACAAAGTTGTCACCATGAACGTCAATGCTGCCAGAGCAGGATACAGCTATGCCCAAGAACACTATGCCAAACAATTGAAACACCAACTTGAACCGGCCAAGAAAATCCAGAAAAACAACATTCTTCTCACAGGTAATGAGGCCGTCGCTTTAGGAGCAATTGCCGCGGGATGTCAATTCTATGCAGCCTATCCAATGACCCCTGCCTCGGGTGTACTCCATTACCTTATCGCCCAATCCGAACACTCCCACATGGTAGCCATACAGGCAGAAAGTGAGATTGCGGCCATCAATATGGCTATTGGGGCATCATATGCAGGTGTCCGTGCCATGACCGGGACATCAGGTGGTGGGTTCTGCCTCATGACTGAAGCCTTAAGCTTGGCGGGAATGGTTGAAACCCCTCTGGTTATCATGCTAGGTCAACGAACGGGGCCAAGTACAGGATTGCCAACGTATACAGCACAAAGTGATTTACGGTTCGCAGTTCATGCAGCACATGGCGAATTTCCACGAATCATCATCGCCCCTGGCGATGTTACCGAATGTTTTGAATTCACCATTGACGCCTTCAATCTCGCTGATGAATTTCAACTCCCGGTTATTCTACTCACTGATAAGCACCTCATCGAAAGCCACGCATCTACCTCACCATTCGCTGTTGAAGATGTTGTGATAGATCGGGGGAAGCTTATCCCCATGTCATCGTATTCCGAGAAGGCTCCCTACCTTCGCCACCAACTTACACCGGACGGTGTTTCCCCACGCCTGATTCCAGGTACTCCCAATGCCCTCATCCACTCGGATTCCGCCGTACATAAGGAAAGCGGGTTTCAAGGTGACGATTGTGCTGTTGCATCTAAAATGGCGGACAAACGCTTTCAGAAACTACCGAAACTGCTGAAACGCCTTGAAAAGAAGCCACGTATTAAACTATATGGCCCTAAGACGGCGGATGTCACCCTTGTGGGTTGGGGGTCAACCAAAGGTGTTGCTCTCGAAGTGCTTCGACTCCTGGAAAAAGATAACATCAAAGCGAATTTCTTGCAAGTCGTCTATCTCACACCCTTCCCAGCAGAAGATGTGAAAACAGTACTGAAGAATCAAAACCCAATTCTTGTGGAGGGGAATCAGACTGCACAATTAGGTAGCCTCATCAAAGAGCATACAGGCATTGAGATTACCAAGAAGGTTCTCCGCTATGATGGAAGGGCTTTCAATCCCCTTCAACTTACACGACGTATTAAGGAGGAATTATGATGGAACCACCTACACGAAGTAACGTAAAGACAGATGAACCCAATACCTGGTGCCCCGGATGTGGAAACTTCGGAGTCCTGCGAGCCTTACAAAGTGCTATTGTCGACTTGAAGATTCCTCGAGAACAGATCGTGTTAGTAACGGGGATTGGTTGTCATGGAAAAATCCACAACTACGTCAATGTCAATGGCATTCACGGTATTCACGGACGGGTTCTCCCCGTCATGACAGGGATTAAACTTGCAAATCATGACCTCACTGTCATCGGTCATGCCGGTGACGGAGACCAATACGACGAAGGAATTGGACACTTTCCACACGCCGCACGTCGCAATGTAGATGTCAAATTATTCACTCATGACAACAAGGTTTACGGGCTCACAACAGGACAAACCGCACCCACTAGCATCAAAGGATATGTCAGCAAAACCACACCGCTAGGAGCATTTCCACCGAGACTTGAACCACTAAAGATTGCCTTGGCCAGCAACGCCTCCTTCGTAGCCCGCGGATGGGTTGGTGATGTTGACCATCTCAAGCAACTCATGATGACAGCCATTCAACATCGGGGCTTCGCCCTCATTGATATGCTCCAAGTCTGCTTCACATTCAACCGGGTCCAAAACTATCAATTCTACCGAGACCGAGTTTACAAGCTTGAAGCTGAAGGACATGACACCTCAGATTACTACTCAGCGGTAAAACGAGCCGATGAATGGGGTGAAAAGATCCCAATTGGAATCTTCTACAAAGAGGATCGACCAGTTTATCGGAGCTCTCTCCCGCAAATCGAGAAAACAGCGTTAGTCAAGCAATCTCTTAAAGTAGAGAAGGTTTCCGAACTACTTCAAGAACTCACGTAAACATGTTCTTGAAAGAAAAAAGAGAAAGGGAGCCCGCTAGCAGAATGCTAGGCAGGCTTGATAAAGTAAGCCAGGTTCCCGTTTTCCAGTTCTTGGGGTGCAACTTTAACTTTCATCCCGACTTTAGGTTTACTTGTCAACCCCTTCATGTGGGCGGCGAGACGGAGTTCGTCTTCGAACTCAATCACGCCCAACACATAGGGAACGTTGGTTTGTTTGGCGATGCCTTCTGGGGCAAAATGGACAATCGACCAAGTGTATAAGGTGCCTTCGGGATTGACTTCAAACCATTCTAGGTCGGTTCCACCACTTGGGCACGTGAACCGTGGGGGCATGAATTTCTTCCCGCACTTTTTACATTTGGTTGCCAAGAATTTACCTTCTTCGAGCCCGGTGATGAATTTTCGGAAATCTGCTGTCATACGTTGCCGGTTTTTCACGTCTGATGAAAGTTCAACGACAAATCCCATTTCATGTTCACTCATTTTATTCACCTCAAGGCTCCAGGATAAAGACGTTCACGAACTGCCCATGTTGACCCACATTGTGGGTGAGGGCGACTTCGACATCTGGGACTTGGCGGGGTTTCTCAACTTTGCCATAGACTTGTTTGTAGGCGTCGACGACTTGTCCGATACCCGTTGCACCGAGTGGGTGACCCTTGGATTTGAGTCCCCCATCTACGTTGGTTGGGACACCTGGTCCGTCGATGTAGGCACCACGTTCAGCGGACCATTCGCCACCTTTTCCACGTTCACAGAAACCAAGGTCTTCATAGGCCATGATTTCGGCGATGCTGAAGCAGTCATGAACATATGCAACGTCAATGTCTTTTGCGGTCTTGCCGCTTTGTTTGTACGCCATCTGACCTGCCCGAACATTACCTTCGATGTTAGTTAGGTTCGGACGATCCGTCACACGGAAGGTGTCGGATGAGGTGCCGATACCTGTAAGCCAGAGGGGTTCACTGGACATCTCTTTAGCTTTTTCTTCGCTGGCCATGATGACGGTTGCAGAACCGTCGCTGATAAGGCAGCAGTCATACAATCGCAACGGTTCAGCAATGGGAATCGAACCAGTCGCATCTTCAATGGTAATTTGTCGACGAAGTTGAGCATTCTTGTTGTAGTAACCATAGTGATGGCTTTTCACAGGAACCGATGAAAGTTGTTCACGGGTGAGGCCATCAACCGACATTTTTCGGGCCGCATATAGTGAGTAAAACGTGGGAAAACTAATTCCGTAGATGTACTCCCAGCGATGATCACCTGCAACAGACATCAACTCAGTTGCATACGAACTGCTCAACCAAGTCATGGTTTCAACGCCAATGGCTGCTATGACATCAAATTGCCCGGATGCGATTTGTGCCCAGGCAGTTCGAATGGCGGTGGAGCCGGTGGCGCATGCTGTTTCAACGCGCATAGTGGGTTTGCCGATGATGCCGACTTCGTCTGCAACGAGTGCAGCGCCAGCACCTTGACCAGCAAACGCTTCTGCGGCGATACCCACGACACTGCCTTCAACATCATCATTTGTGATGCCGGCGTGTTCGAGGGCAGGGAAGTATGATTCGTGGGCGAGTTCCCGGAGTGTGACTGCGGGGTAGGTAGCTTTCTCGCCTTCAATGTCTTCCTGGATTATTTTACCACGTTTGCCGTATTTACTGTGGCCAATGCCCACAATAGCGACTTTTGGAATTGCCACTTATTTTTCACCTATTTGGGGTTCTAAATTTACTGTTTCTATAGCGGGTTTCGCTAATAGAATCTTTTCTTTTGTCCAAGAACTTGGACGGGATATGATGATATGCTGAGTCTATTTGCCCTTGAATTTGGGCTTGGATTTGGAAAAGACTGCAGCAATACCAGTTGAAAGGTCTTCGGTGTCAAAGGTTGCTAGTAAGCCGTCGAGTTCGGCTTCGTTGCCTTTTGCAACGGGAACGTCGAAGGAATGGTTCATAGCTTTTTTCGCGAGTTTCAGTGCAATGGGTGCGTTGTCGGCAATGGATTGAGCCATGAAGAGGGCTTCACCGTGGAGTTCATCGCTGGGCACGACTTTGTTGACTAGTCCGATTTCGAAGGCTTCATCAGCGAGGACATCTCGTCCAGTGAGGATGATTTCTTTGGCTTTGCCCATTCCGATGATGCGGGGCATTCGTTGAGTTCCACCCCAGCCAGGGATGAGACCGAGTTTGACTTCTGGGTTACCGCATTTCGTTTCCTTAGAAGCGATACGGAGATCGCAGGCCATGCTCATTTCTAATCCACCCCCGAGGACTAAGCCGTGGAGTTCAGCGATGATGGGCTTTGGAAAGTTCTCAATTCGACGGAACAGGGCTTGCCCTGACTCCATGAACTTCTTAGCCATGGGACGGTCTTGCGCCATCTGAGCCGCAGCAGTAAGATCAGCACCGACCGAGAAGGCTTTCTCAGAGGCGGATCGTATGATGACGGCGCGGATGTTGTCGTCTTTTTCGATTGTGTCCAGAACAGCATTCATGTCTTTGATAAGTTCGGGTCCAATCGCGTTAAGTTTTCCTGGGCGGTTGAGGGTGATTACGCCGATTTGTTCGGATTCGGCGAGGAAGTGACCTTCAACTGCATAGGCAATGGTTTCATAATCTGCCATTTTCGTTTTTTTCCTCCTATTTGATAGGTTTTTATGAGTATTCGTGAAATCCTTTACCGGATTTCATACCGAGTTCGCCTTTTTCCACTTTTTCCAACAGCAACTTTGGAGTTTTATAACATTCACCATAACCTTCATAGAGGGTGGTTGCAGTGGCAGCAGCGATATCTAATCCGACAAAGTCTGCAAGGGTGAGGGGACCAACAGGATGATTCGCGCCTAGTTGCATTGCAGTATCGATATCTTCAGCGGTAGCAAGACCTTCTTGAAAAATCTTAATCGCTTCACCCATGAGGGCTCCAAGAATACGGTTAACGATGAAGCCTGGTGAATCTTTCACTTTCACCGGTGTTTTATCGAGTTTCTTACTGAAAGCAATCGCGGTTTCAATCGTATCTTCAGATGTTTTATCTCCAACAACAATTTCAACTAATTTCATGGCTGGAACAGGATTGAAGAAATGTATACCGACTACTTTGTCAGCACGTTTGGTTACAGTAGCCATTTCGGAGACACTGAGGCTGGACGTATTGGTAGCGAAGATGGTATCAGACCGGGAGGCAGCCTCCATTTTTGTAAAGAGCTCTTTTTTGGCTTTCATATTCTCATAGATGGCTTCGACGACCATATCGACGTCTTTGACGGCTTCTGCAACGTCGAGAACAGGTTTAATGCCGTCGACAATTCCTTTCGCAGCTTTGAGATCGATTTTACTTTTGTCGACACCAGTTTTGACCATGGATTTGATTTTGTTCATGCCGTTGGCGATGAATTCTTGCTTAAGGTCGTTGAGGTTGACTTCGATGCCGAATCGGGCGGCTTGGTAGGCGATACCTGTGCCCATGGCGCCAGCGCCGATGACAGCTATTCGTTTGATTTCCATTTTTTTCACCTTAATGGTATTCAACAATGAAGTTTGTTCAATTGTGTATGCGGAGCTTGAAGGTCTATTAAAATTCAACTATAAGTCGAAAAACGACGAGTAAAGACCACATGAAAAACATGACATAGAAGAAAATTAGAGGAGTTCTTGGGTGCGAATCCTTCGGAGTTGGAGTTTGAGTCGTACGAACTTACGATCATATTCGGCTTCGGTAATGCTCCCGGAGCTAAGAGCGGATTCGAGTTGTTGGAGTTCTTCGTCCAGTTGTGCTTCGTTGCTGGAAACGATGCGTTCCACGGATTCAGTTGGCGAGGGGGCTGGTAAAGTTGTTTCCACTGCAATGGGTGTTGGTGCCATGGGTGCAGGTAGTTCTTTAGGCTCTTCTAGGGTTATCGGTTCTGGTTGGGGTCGAGTGGGAATCACTGGTTCTAGTGGTGGCTCTTCTTTGACTTTCTTCTTACGGGGGGTTTTTGCAGACTTTTTCGCTTGCTTCGCTGGTTTTGCGAGGAGAAATTCAAGTTCTGAAATTAGCGCTGGGTTGAGTACGTATTTCTTGAGGATGGTGATTCCGGCGTTTTCGGGTTCGGTAATATTGTGACAGGAGTGGCAGACGAAGATCATTTGGGGGTGTTTGAATGATGAGTTGCACTGGGGGCATTGGTAACCACGAAAAATGCGGAATTCATGTTCATCTTTGGTGCGGATACCACAGCGATTGCAGTAGATTTCCTTTTCATCGGTGATTCTGACACTGATCGTTCCACAAGTAAGATGTTCGAAGAGTTCAACTGGTTGAGCAGAGGTCTGACATCCGGGACAAAGGATATGGGGATGGAGATGAAGAGAATTACATTTGGGACAGGCTAGTGAACTATCGGTAGGTTCTGAGAGGAGGGTGCCAAAATCAGCGAGACGCTCGAGGAGTATCATGGCTTCCTCGTCATCAAGTCCAGTAAGAGATGAAGCTAAGGGATATGAGTAACCAATTTGGGTAGTAGCTAGCTCAGGGACTAGTTCAGCCTGTTGCCGTGACAGTAGTGCCTGTACGAGGGTTCGAGCTTCCTCCTCTCGAAGAATCGCCAGTTCAGATAAATCGGAAGGCGCTTTACGGGTCGCAAATCGGTCCAGTTCAGTGGTAATCACTTCAAGCAGTTGTTTCCGGAATTCTATGGTGACGGCTTTGAAACCGTTGGGTTCCCGGTGCATTTGAGCCAACACGGGATCGACTTTAGCTTCGATGTTAACGAAAAACTGATCATACCGAGCATCAGGGTCACGAGCTCCCACGGCAAGCACTTTCATTAAGACACGTCCGCGTCGAATGAGGAGCTTGAAGTTGCCCATTGCGATGGAGCTGAGTTTGCCACCTGAGGTTTCTGCTGCGAAGTCGTGACTTGCAGCGATGAATCCTGAGAACAGATCAGGATTAAAGGAAAATCCCGGAACGGTGATATGAGAGAGGAGCAGTCCACTATTTGCATCGATCAGCCAGATGCCGTAAAGTACCATTTAGGCTCACACCTCGCACTGGAAAGTCACCCTGCAATCCAGAGTATCTTTCAGTTCCCGCAGATATCCAAAGTGTGCATAAAGCCGCAAGCTATGCATTCTTCGGCAATTCAGCCTCTGTCAAATATGACATTTAATACTGTTCCTTCAAGAAAAATCCCAGCTAAAAAATGGAGTTTCACGTAATCCGCTAGATTTGACAATGGCGACAGAAATTCGCTACCCGCAATCCAGATTTCACGGACGAAATCGTCGTCCCACATACGGGACAAGTTCCACCGCCCTTTCCATGCACTTGAAGGAAGTCACGAACCTCAAATTGAAGTGTACTACCAACTCGAGCACTGATTATTGAAATGGCGTTTTCCAACACTGATTTCGTGCAACTAAACAAAGCATCGATTTCAGCATCAGTTAACGAGGACCGCTTACGAAATGGGAGAACCTGCGCTGCAAACAAAATCTCATCAGCGTACGCATTCCCGAGTCCAGCAATGAAGCGCTGATTGACCAACACATGTTTGATGACAGCATTAAACTGCCTAATTCGATGGCGAAACACGTCCATCTTCAAGGCGGGATCGAGGGCATCAGGACCCTGCTCGTCATATTTTGGAATCAACGAGGTGGACTCCTCTTTCAGCAGCAAATAGAATTTCCCCATTTGTCGAGAATCAATATAACGCAAATCTGATCCCGTATCGAGCTTGAATCGGAATCCCATGGTCTTTTGCTTTGCAGTGGAGGGTGACTGAAATTTCAGCCGACCTGCCAGCATGAAGTTGATGTATAATTTCGCTTCTGACTCAAACTGGAAGATGAGGTATTTGCCATACCGGTGAACCGTGTTGAACGAGCGGTTTTGCACTTCTTTGACGAAAGCTTCGGCTGTGGGTCGACGGAGGAGAATTGGGTTGCCGATTTCTGCTTCCTCAATGGTCTGACCGGGTAGTGTCCAGGTGAGGACTGATTTTACCACTTCGAGATCTGGTAGCTCTGGCACGATGCTCCGCTCGCAGGCTTTCCCTGCACATCAAAGTTTATGTGGGTTTTGTCTCCGGCGCGGGTTCTTTCTCAATCTTAGGGGGTCCACCTTCTCGTTTAAAGAGCCAGTATGTCAAAACCAAGAAGATGATGGCGAAGATTGCGAAGAGGCATTCGCCGATGATTCCTCCAATGAATGATCCCAAGAGCGGATAGAGAATGTATTGTAAGAGCATGATGGGAATATAGTCAAACAGGAAGTGTGCGAGTATCGCCATCAATGCATAGAGGGGTTTGCTATGCCATATGGCTAATGCTACAAGAATGGTGGCAGTCACATGGAAGACAATGGCGATATTTCGTTCAAGTGCACCAAGTAGGAAACTAAAGACCAGATAGGATTCCGGTGGTAATGTAATGATGGTAATTAGCCATTCGTAGAGAAATCCGTAGGTCAGTACTGTAAGGACATAAAGAAGAAGAGCCTCACAGAGCCCCCAACCAAGACCGAAACATAGGGCATGCTTCATTGTTTTGATAAAGGATGGATATTTTTTCAGAAATCCATATTTGATACCTTCTTCAAATAAGCCCGCCATGAACGCGCCCATGAAGATTATGATTGCTACATAGATTGCATAGAATGCTGGTGAGATAGTTAGCCCCCAGAACTCAAGGACGAGGAGAATGGGTGTTCTAGCTAGGAGGGCGAGAAACCAGAAGAGACCACCAATGAAGGCGGATAACCACATGCTGCCTTTGAACCGGGCGATATACAGGAAGAGGAGAAACGCAGGTAAGACGGCGATGAGACTTCCGACAATTGCTACGATAATGAGAAACAGACTCATTTTTCACACCTGACCCCTCCATGTATTGAGCTTTCATAAATAGGTGTGTGCATGTTCGGAGATTCATCCTTCTACTACTCTAAAAAGTGGTGAAATCCTTATAGGAAAGATGATACTCAAAACAGGGATAGGTGTATACTCATGGTAGACCACAAAGTTCGAGATCTAGCCCTCGCAGAAGTAGGGCGCAGAAAAATCGATTGGGCAGAATCCCAAATGCCCGTACTCATGGGAATTCGTAAGAAATTCTCGAAATCCAAGCCCCTTGAAGGGATGCGAATTGCTGGTTGTCTACACGTGACCAAGGAAACCGCCGTTCTCGTCGAAACCTTCGTCGCCGCAGGTGCAGATGTTTCGTGGAGCGGTTGCAATCCCTTATCTACGCAGGATGATGTGGCGGCAGCACTTGTCACTAATAATGTGCCCGTGTTTGCCTGGCACAACCTGAGTACGGAAGAATACTACTGGTGTATTGACCAGACACTCAAGATTAATCCTCAACTAACCTTAGATGATGGTGCTGACCTTATTTTCACCGTTCACACCAAACAACCCGAGCTTGCGAAGAAGGTACTCGGTGCCTCGGAGGAAACCACCACAGGCGTCCATCGGCTACGAGCCATGGCAGCAGACGGTAAACTCCTCTATCCAGTCATTGCAGCCAATGATTCGGTGACCAAACGTGAGATGGATAACATCTTTGGGACCGGGCAATCTGCACTCGATGGTGTGCTACGTGCCACTAACATTCTATTTGCAGGAAGCACTGTGGTCGTGGGTGGATTCGGTCACTGTGGACGTGGACTAGCCCTACGGGCCCGCGGATTAGGTGCCGATGTCATCGTCACCGAAGTCGACTACCTCCAAGCCCTGAAGGCGCGTATGGAAGGCTATCGTGTCATGCCCATGATTGACGCGGCACCACTCGGTGATGTCTTCGTCACTTCAACAGGTATGCGTGATGTCATTACCAAGGAGCATTTTGAAGTCATGAAGGATCGTGCGATTCTTGCGAACGCGGGTCACTTCAATGTCGAAGTAAACGCTGAAGAACTATCAAAAATGGCCAAGTCAGAGCGTGTGATTCGAGAAAATAACCGCGAATACACCTTGAAAGATGGTCGTCGGATTTATCTGCTCGGAGAAGGCCGCTTAGTGAATCTTGCGGCCGCTGAAGGGCATCCCTCATCGGTGATGGACCTGTCATTTTCCAATCAGTTCTACGCAATGATGTATCTGAAAGAACATCACAAAGAGCTCTCCAATGAAGTCTACGTTCTCCCCCGAGAAATTGATGAAACCATCGCAAAGCTGAAACTGGAATCCATGAGCATCAACATTGACAAACTGACTCCCGAACAGGAAAGCTATCATCAAGACTACGCTGAAGGAACCTGACCTTTCAAAACCTGCCCAACACGAGAATTTTTCAACCAGCGCCAGAGTATTCTATGCCTTCAACACGAATTGAAGGTGGATTCGGTATGACAGATGTAAAACCCTTCATGCTCGGAAAACTCACATGGCAAGAAGCCAAGGCCCTCTTCGAAGAAACCGACATCGCAATTATCCCCGTTGGCTCCCAAGAACAACACGGTCCCGCACTCCCACTTGATAATGACTCATACCAAGCCCAAGAATTTGCAAACCTCGTCGCCGACAAGTTATGGCCAAAAATCAAAACTGCTGTAACCCCGCTCATCTCATACGGGGTTTCCCCCCATCATATGCCCTTCTCAGGCACCATCACCCTCCGTCATGAAACATTCATCGACCTCATTGTTGATGTTGGAAAAAGTCTCGCCAAACACGGTGCAAAGAAACTCATCGTCATGAACAGCCATGGCGGCAACACCGCTGCCCTCTCCATCGCCCTCCGAAAACTCTACGACGACGAGGGATTGTGGTGTGTCGGAATCGAATGGTGGAAAATCACCGGCGACCTCGTGAAAGAAACCTTTGAACCCCCACACTTTCACGCTGACGAAATGGAAACCTCCGTCGCTTGGGCACTTGGACAACGCGTCCTAGAAGACAAACGCGTAGATGAACCTGGACGAGAACCGATCCCCGGTTTCACCAAAGCTACGATGTTTCCACCCCAACCCAACATTATGCCAGTGTGGGATACAACCGATTTCACTGACTCTGGGACCATTGGATATGCTACAAAGGCGGACCCGAAAAATGGTCAGAAAGTTGTTGACGAGGCAGTGAAGCGTATCGTTACTTTCATAGAAAAAGTGGTAGAAATGAAAGGTTCGTTGCCCCTCAGATGATTTCTTGAACCTCAGCTGGCGCACGGGAGTCCTTACTTCGAATTCCGTAGATACCAGCAAGCATCCCTACAATTGGAGCCATAAGCCCAGTAATTAGGGCTATGAAACTATTCGTAAAGATGAACGTGAAAAGAGCCCCAACGAAACCAATTAACAAACCAATTATGGAAATCACAAGAATTAACGCTGAGCCCACTCGGCGATTAATGAAGTAAACGAGTGTAGCCCCGATTAGTAGAATGATGCAAAAGGCGACATACCAGCCAATTAACCCTGGGATAAGTTGGAGCAAAAGGATGTTGAAGTAAGAAAACGGATCTAACGGGTCCACTGTACCACCTAGTTGAGTGAGAATTAGGAAAAGCTGATAGATTTGAAAGACATTGAAAAGACACGCTAGAAGTACTAATGCCGGTTCACGTAATGGACGATCAGGATTTCCTTCAATGAGTTGGCTGACCGGAGTGGTCTTTTCTGAAAACACACTCTCTATTTCCTGTAGAACCAATGAATTAAAACCTCTCAAAATTGAAAAGTAAATATCACCTTAAAGCTTTTATGTGTTAATTCAGAAGAAGTCGAAGAGCAGGGATTCGGTGTGTATCGGTACGCCATTCGACGCACAATACGGAATAAGAAGCTCTTTCTTGCCATCCTAATTGGAATTACGATAGCCACTTCTCTGTTTGCTGCTTCCAATATTGGTGCTAACTCTCTAGTAGGTGCGATGTTGGAAGAAACTCTGAATAACGTCGTCGTGGATATGGTTTGGGAATCCCAGGGTTGGGGGGATATTCCCAATAGTACTGAATTTTATCATATAAGAGAAGACATTGAAAGTGTTGAAGACGTGGAATACACAGAAACCCAGATATCGCATTTAAATTATTCATTCACAGATGTGGATTTCCAAATTTTGTTGACAAGTGGGATTCAAAGCAATTCCACAATCAAGGATAAAATGACGCTTGTTGCTGGTAATATGACGCTTGGAGCCAACGAAACGCTCATATCAGCAGATTCAGCAGTGATCGGCGATTACCCAATAGGAAGTAACTACTCAATCATCTTGGACATTTGGACCGACAACGGTTCGGTGGAATACGATATTACACTCAAAGTAGTCGGACACGTTGAATTGTCCGATGAAGCTTGGAGAACTTTTGTGGTTGGCCAAGGCTTCGAAACCCTGCCCGATGAATACCTATTCCTGATTCGCCAATATTATTCAATATTTATTGTGGATGTTGAGTTAACATTCTTCCCTGTTTTTGATTGGGTCCACAGCCAGCCTATGGCACAAGGAGTCCCGTTGACCGCATATACGGTAATCTATCTTGATCGGTCGACTCTTATCAATCCATATAATATCCAACTATCGAATCAGAACGTGCAACGCATTTCCAATCAGATCCTAAATGTTCTCTATTATCGGTATGACGGATACCTTCAAAATATCCTCGGGGGTACCCTTCAGACATTTTCTGCTGGAGCAGAGAACTTCCGGATGATATTCCTTCAGTTATCAATTCCGGTGTTTTTCATTGCGCTCTACTTGGGTATAACCTTAAACGATGTTTCATATTCCATTCGACGCCGTGAAGTTGGACTCCTACTCACAAAAGGGGTGACTCGCGGTACCATTACAAGCTTATTTGTATGGGAAGCAATTCTCACCGGAATCTTGGCGAGTATTTTTGGAATCTTAATAGCCGTATTTGTTATTCCGTTTTTTATTCCCACGATAACATGGTTCACGATTTTTGCAACGGGTATTGGAATTGATACG
>JAEOSV010000250.1 GCA_016840185.1 Candidatus Hermodarchaeota archaeon
ACACAGATGCCATAAAGTTCGCAAAACAAACAAAAATCAAAATCCCCTTTCTCAAGAAGTAACCGATGGTGAAAGATGTTGAAACAAATTGTAGAATGCGTTCCGAATTTCAGTGTCGGCGATGACGTCAAAACAATAGAGACTATCATCGAGGCAATTAAAAAAACAAAGGGAGTTCATCTCCTTGATTACGAACATGACACAGCGTATAATCGCTTGGTCGTCACCTATTTCGGCGAACCCAAAGCCTGCAAATCAGCAATGCTAAGTGCCGGCAGGGTTGCTGTGGAACGACTTGATATGCGAAAACACAAAGGACAACACCCTCGCATCGGAGCATTAGATGTCGCCCCCTTTGTACCAATCAAAGACATTACCGTCGAAGAGTGTATCACCCTGTCGAAAGAGTTTGCCAAAGCATTCGCCGAAGAACATCAGGTCCCTGTCTACTTGTATGGTGAAGCCGCTGAAACACCAGAAAAAGGTGATGTCGATTGGATTCGGAAAGGCGAGTGGGAAGCCCTGGAAAAAAACATGCAAAATCCTGAACGCCGACCCGCTTTTGGTCCGAGTAAGCCACACCCCAGTGCAGGAGCAACAATGACCGGAGCCCGTGAAGTAATGGTGGGACTCAACATCAACCTGGGGACAACCGATCTCCGTGTGGCAAAAGCTATTGCTAAAGCCATCCATAAGAAGAAAGGAGGGTTGACCCGCATCAAAGCCATGGGCTGCCTATGGGAGGACCGAGGAATCACCCAGATAGGCATCACAAACACTGACTTCCGAAAATCCCCACTTTACCGTCAGTTTGAATTAGTCAAAATCGAGGCCGCAAGATATGGTGTGTCGGTAGTCGGTGCAGAATTCTGTGGATTGGTTCCCATTGAAGCCCTTGTAGATGTTGCCAACTACTACCTCCGCCTTGAGGGGTTCACAATGAAAGACTTACTCGAAGTAGCCATTGACCGAAAACTGGCCGAGGCGGACCCCAAGCACCCTAGTATCCTGTCCAGTGAGTAGCCCGATAAATCCTGAATCTGCTGATTTATTAGGTTCGAGGTCCCTCAGTGGTAGTAATGGAACGCTTGGATCTTGATATGGTCATTTTGAACGCCTCCGAGCTGCTTACGCTAGATGGCGCAAGTCACACACCCAAACTAAGAGAAGACCTCAATGAATTGGGTATCATCGAAAAAGGAGGTGTGGCCATTCGTGGAAACCAAATCGTGGCCGTGGACACCACAAAAAACATCAAACGCCTTGTCAAACCAGGTAGTCGTCCACGGATCATTGATGCTAAAAACCGGACGGTAATGCCAGGCCTCATTGATCCCCACACGCACCTTGCGTTTGCAGGAAGTCGTGAACGAGAATTTGTCCAAAAAATCGAGGGCGCGACCTATATGGAAATTCTCGAATCTGGTGGCGGGATTAACGTCACTGTGAAGGCCACGAGAAAAGCGAGTAAGAACACACTGGTTCGATTGGGCAAACGGACACTGAACCGGATGCTCGAATATGGGACAACGACGGTAGAGGGAAAATCAGGCTATGGGCTTGATCCCAAACACGAATTCAAACAGCTATATGCGATGCGGGACATGAACCTCATCCACCATGTTGATATCGTACCTACGTTCATGGGAGCCCACGTGGTGCCTAGCAAGTACAAAAAACAACCAGACAAATACGTGGATATGGTCATCGAAAGGATGATTCCAACCGTGGCAAAACGGGGGCTAGCTGAGTTCTGTGATGTTTTTACCGAGAAGGGTGTGTTTGATATTGATCAGTCCAGAAGAATTCTCCAAGCAGGAGTAGAACATGGACTGGTTCCCAAGGTTCATGCTGATGAAATGACCACCTTTGGTGGTGCAGAGCTAGCTGCAGAGCTGGGAGCCGCGTCCGCAGACCATTTGCTGAAGGTTTCCAAACAGGGAATCAAAGCATTAGCAAAAAAGCAAGTTGTCGCAGTCCTATTACCTGCAACAGCCCTTGTTCTGATGGAGAAAGAGTATGCACCGGCCCGTGATTTAATTTCCGGAGGCGTTCCTGTTGCCCTAGCCACCGACTATAATCCCAATTGTATGACCGAATCCATGCAACTGGTCATGACGTTAGCGTGCTTAAACATGCGTATGACGCCCGCAGAAGCCATCTCTGCCGCTACAATCAACGCAGCACACGCCATCAATCGAGCCCATCTGGTTGGAAGCCTCGAATCGAACAAACAAGCTGATATCGTAATCATGGACGTTCCGAACCACGCCCATATCCCATATCATTTTGGCGTAAATCTCGTTGAGAAGGTCATAAAAAGCGGAAAAATCGTATATTCAGCACAGTAAAGCGTTTAGCGCTTTTTGTCGGTTTTTTGTTAACCAATTAGACGAAAATAACATTAATCACAGCAAAATTAGCGCTTTTCCCAGAAAAGAACAAGCCAGTACGCTTTATTAACTGTTTCACCCTATTCTACGTTAAGGTACGGGCGTTATTTGTTCTAGGCCGTTAATGCCCCAGCGCGGATATCAGTGGAGGTAAGCTGCCTTAAGTGGAGTACGGAGGAGGCTAGCTGTCACCATAATCTCCACATTAAACTAAAACCGATATAATCGGAAAAAAGAATGAAATTAACAACGACTACAAAGATTGCCCTTATCTTCACTGTTACAGTGTGTTTTCTAGGGATATGCATAGTACTCACTCCCCCTGTCAATATAAACGCAGAAGATGCCGCCCTCTCTTCATCCGGTATGACAATCTCCAAGCAATTCAAGTATGAATGGCTCATGGAAGGTCCTGAATGGCAAGACAAAGACCTCTATCTTCAAGGATTGAGGGTCGACGTCTACTACAAGGACTGTTGGATCTACATTGGCACTTATTACACCAATGATACTGGCTGGATTGAATTTGATGGTGTACCTGCCGGCTGGTATGGTTTCGTATGGGAGTGTGGCGGAGTCACTTTTACGTCTAAACATTACGCTTGCTGCAATATGCAACATCATATTTGGGTCAACGAGATTGAGCCGAATGGTGAAGAAAGGGCGATTTCTTCCTTTATCTTGATAGGCATCTCTTATCCAATACTTGGGTGGGGGATGCCAATACCTTTATTTTCCGATCTTAGCCTCCATTCCTCTTAACAACTGATTTTTCTACTCAGGAATCATTTTAGTTAGATTTGTAGCATCACGTTAAGTTTTCTTCATAAGAGGTAAGAGAATCTGTCTTGGTTCTGAGTGGGTGACGATTTTTCCTTCTTGATCAAAAGCTGCCACTGAATACTCAAACGCGAGATGTGAATACGACTGATGAGCCAACTGAGGAAGATAATAAGCTCTGAACGTGAAATCAGCGATTTGTTCGGAAGGAAGATTTTGCTTTTGAACACTCGTATTGGATGTTGTTTCTTCGTGAACCCGGGTCTTCCCTAACACTTTGAATTTTTTTGAAGAAAATTGGATGACACGGGATAGAGAGTTAAACTGAATTCGTACGGTTAGACGTTTACCAGAATTATTTTTCACTTTGAATTTGATAGAAATCACGCGTTTTCTCTTTTGCGTGGGTGTTAAGTGAAACCGGGAAATCGTAATGTCCCACGTGATACTTCGATCCAAAGCATGGCCTTGAGAGGAAAAGATTGGCTTAGGCATGACGATCACGTTTCCCAGTAATTCATTCTAATAACTTGGTTACGGAAAAAGTGTGCTTGTTTGAGGTTCAATATGCTTTAGTCAAGTATCTCGTTGATTATCTGATTTTTCGTAATTTGTTTTTTCCTCTTAATTATTTAGTCAAAGAATTTCCTTGCTAGACTAATTCTGATACAAAGGTATTTAGTTGTCCTGATAGCATACAGGAGTTTTACTACCCTGAGGGATATCCATGCGGGTCGGCTTCACATTTGCTTTGATAATTCTATTCGCAATAGTCCCCTTTAGCGTCGTAACAACTCCATTTCTCTATCACACCTCCTTTGCAGAGGAAATGATTTCACCCCCTAACAATCAGGAAAAGATTCCTGAAGGTGACACACCATCCATACCGGTTCCAGGTCCGGATTTAGGACGAACCAATTGGAGTTCTAACCATTTTCAGAATCCGGGATTTGAGGATTGGACCTCATCAAATGAAGTGGATGGATGGACGTTAGATAAGACCGGAGATCGTCACCACTGGATTGAAACCACCCAAGTGAATGAAGGGTCCTATTCTGGGGGGTTCCAATGTCAGAATTACCCGAATCAAGTTGAGATGGCAATATTAGAACAATCGGAGGTTGATTCTGATTTTGATAACGTTACCTTATCTTTTGACTGGTACCTGGATCAAAACTATGATCCCAGCCAGGACGTGATGTATGCGGAAGTAGAAATCCAGAACCCTGACAATGGGGTTACCTACTGGTTGTACTATTACCTCAATGGAAGCTCGGCTATTGATCAAAACTCGACGTGGGAAGGCTTCTTTCTGCTTGACTTCGGACCAGCTCATCAATGGAATACCCTTTCACGAAACCTTACAGCCGACTTTCTATCGGTGTCCCAACTTCAGGGAAGTTATAGCATCAATATGTACATCGATAACATCCGATTTATTCAAGAAGCCTATGGTGGAACCGACCAACTGATTCGAGGTTTCATCGATGATGTCCAATTGTTGAATGAAACCAACAACTACTATTGGATAAATGGGACAAACCGGAATGGAAACTTCGAAACGGGTACGTTTACTTCGTGGGTGATAAACAATCAACCTTATGGAAGAAACAATCACTCAAGTGGTCTCTTCGAACAAAGCGCGATAGCCCATGGAGGAAGCTATAGTTCCAATGTAACTGCCATTTCTAATGGAAATTACAGTATGGTAAGTATCCG